>DMZT01000084.1:0-12681 GCA_003484865.1 Stenotrophomonas sp. | reverse complement strand
GGGCAGGTGAACACGGTAGCCGGTGCCGTGTACCGCCGCCTGACCGCGACGCTGTCGGGCCGCGCGACGGCAGTGGTGCGCAAGGGCGGCCTGGCCGGAACGGACTGGGAGACGGTGGCAATGGCGATGGCTGCGCGCCAGCGTGCATGCGTGGTGCCGCAGTATCGCGACATTCAGACCAAGGTGTTCGATCCGGTTCTGGCCGCGCGCGCTGCCATGTATGGCCACGCCACCCAGCTGCCCTCTGCCGAGAACATCAGCCGGCAGTACTTCAGCGGATACCTGGAGTTTGAAGAAATTCCCGCCTAATTTGGCCGCGTTCGACGGTGATGCCAAACTCTCATTTCAACAAAGGAGGTTGCAAATGAGGAAGTTGGTAGTGCTGGCTCTGCTTTCAGCGCTGGTCAGTTGCGGAGGATCGGGGCCAAAGGTTTGGCGTGTAGTGGCGAAGCAGGGGGACTTCCACTTTGTGGAGATCGATGAGCGCTTCGCAGGAAATGCTGATGTCATCGGTCGTGCGGTAGCGGATGTGTGTAAGGAGAAGCGCTTCTGCTTTGTGGGTGTTTGGTCTTCCAAAGATCGGACCCCATCTGCACTGCCAATGAGTGACGATGCGGTGGCTACGCAGCTGGCGTCGTACCGACAGAACACTTCGACCGGACTGCAGAAGCTGATGCTGAAGTGCGGCAGATTTGCCGGTCAGGACGAGAGCACGTGCTTCTCCGACTGACGCGACTTCCGAGAATCTGATTGCTGCCCAGGCCTGTGCCGGGGGGATTAATCAAACAAGGCCCGCCATGTGCGGGCCTTTTTTTATGGACGGACCATGGCTCTCTACACCCTTACCGTTGACCTGCTCGCCGAAACCGGCAGTTTCGAGCGTGACCTGGGAAAAGCTGCGCGCGCGTCGGATCGATCTGCTCGAGCCATGCGGCAGATGCAGCGCGAGATGTCAGATAGCTTCGCCCAGGCTGCACGCGACGCCAAGTTGTCTGTCACCAGCATCGAAGTAAGCATGGCCACGCTGGCAAAGGGGTTCGGCGCGATCGGCGGCGGCGCGCTTCTCGGTAAGTTCATCACCGAAACCGTGAACGCTCAGAACGAGCTGGCCCAGTTGAATGCGGCCCTGAAATCCACCGGGCAGGCTGCCGGCTTCAACAGCAAGCAGCTGATCGACATGGCTGACAAGATGGCGAAGGCGACGGTCCATTCGTCGGGCGAGATTGTAAATGCACAGACGCGCTTGCTGTCTTACACCGGCATCGTGGGGGAGAACTTCCCGCGCGCGCTGCAGTTGGCGATTGATCAGTCCGTGCGATTGGGTGAGAACATCACTCAGTCTGCAGAGACCATTGGCAAGGCACTGGAGTACCCGGCAGAGGGTGTCTCAGCGCTGACGAAGCAAGGCTTCAAGTTCACCGCCCAGCAGAAGGACATGCTGGCGTCACTGGAGGCAGCTGGCCGACTCGGCGAGGCTCAGGCCATCGTAATGGGGGTGATGGAAGAGTCCTACGCGGGCGCCGGCAAGGCTGCGCGTGAGACGCTGGGCGGTGCCCTCAATGGCTTGAAAGAGTCATTTAACGATCTGCTCGGCAGCCAGGCGCAGAGCGGAGGCATCGCCGCGGCCACGGCGGCGGTCAACTCGTTTGCCCAGAACCTTAACGTCGTGGCAGCGGCCGCCGTTCCGCTCGGCGTCGGCTTGGGCGTGTTCTACGCCGGCGGAAAGCTGACGAAGGGAATTGCAGATCTAAACACGCTCTGGGCCACCAATGCAGTCGTGGCCAATCGGGCTTCGGTCGGCATGATGGGAATGGTCCCGGCGACCGTGCGCCTTACTGCAGCACAAACCGCCGCACGCGTCGCCGCACAAGGCTTGGCATCTGCCTACGCGGCTCTGGGAGGTCCAGTTGGGATCGCCGCCGCCCTTGCCACGGCAGCAGCGGGATGGTGGGTGATTCGCGACAGTACCAAGGATGCGGACAGCGCGCTGATTGACTTCAACGGCACGCTCGACGAAACGATTGCAAAGTATCGGGAGCTGAACAAGCAGGAGCAGGCCGGTGAGCTGTTGAAGCTCGATGCCCGCATCAGCGAGTCGTATAAGGACGTTGCGGCGTCAATTGGCCAGATGACCTCGGCTGCAGCTGCCTTTGCTGACGTCTCTAAGGCGGACGCATTCATCAAAGAGACGGACCGGCTGAAGGTCTCGCTGCGTGCCGGAAAGATCACTGCGGACGAGTTCTCCGAAGGACTTGAGGCCGCCTGGAAGGTAATGGCTGATGGGTCGCCAGCGGCCGCCGCAATCTCCAAGGCGCTTACTCAGCAGACTGCAGCTGCTGCAACCAGCAGCCGGGAGCTTGAGAGGCAGCGCGGGTTGATGGAAGCTCTCACAGGTGTTAGCGGTGAGGCCGAGAAGCAAACAGACGCAACCACCGCGGCGTTGAATCGCCAGGCAGTGGCTTCCAAAGCCGCTTCTGATGGGATCGACCAGCACCTGAAGTCCCTGCAGTCCAGCATCGATGGCCAGCTCGTCAACCTGGTGCGCCTGAAGCAAGGCGCCGAGGCGGCCTTCATGGTCGACGTTGGCCAGAAGATCAACGCCGCCGGCGGCGCGGACAAGCTGAGCGCGGAACAGCGCGCTGAGTACAACAAGCAGATCGCGCTGGGCTTGAATTTGATCCGCCAGACGGAGGTGGCGCAGAAGGCTGCTCAGGCCTCGAAGGCCGGCGACAAGGCGGCGATCAAAGAGCACAAGGCGGCGACCGAGGCGCTTGAGCGCTACCGGCAGCAGGCGGAACTGGCCGCAGCGGCGATGAATGGCCCGCTCGACGAGGCGATGGCCAAGCACCTGCAGAACATGGCCGAGTACAACGCCGCGCTGGCGAAGGGCAACATCGCCCAGGCCGACGCAAACGTGCTCATGGCCCAGAGCGCGATGGAATACGCCAAGGTGGCGGCGGAGGTGGATCGGGCCATTTCGAGTCCAGAGGCCCTGCTTGCGACCATGGACGGCGAGCTGGCCATGCTGGGCAAGATCGGGCGCGCGCGCGAGCTGTACCGCCGGCAGCTGCTCAATGAGCGCGACATGCGCCAGGAGCTGCAGAAGGCGGTGGAGGCCGCCGGTGGCAAGGAAGCGCTGGCGTTGGCCAAAGGCGCGGCGAGCTATGAAGAATACGAGCGGTCGATGCTGGCCGCGGCTGATGCTTCCGCGGCGCTGTCGCTGCAGGTGGAAGAGGCCGCGGCCAATGTCGAGGCGTGGGCCAACGTGGTGATCTACGGCGTCGGCGATGCCGCGGATGCCATGGCGGACTTCGTTGCCGGCGGGCTGCGCGACTTCAACGGCCTGTGGGATGACCTGAAGGACGTGGCAAAGCAGGGACTGCGCGACCTCGCGCGCCAGCTGCTGCAGCAGAAGCTGGTGATCCCGATTCAGACGCGGATCATGGAAGGCTTCAGCAACTGGGGCAGCCAAGGTGGCGGCTTCAGCAGGCAGAGCATCATGGGCATGTTCGGCGGGAACGGATCCGCTGCCGGTGGCCAGAACGTTGGGACGATCGCCGGGCTGTTGTCCAAGGGGCAGGGCCTTTTCAGTGCCGGATCTGCCGCGTCGGGTGGCGCCAGCGCCGGCAGCCTCATGGGATTCGGCAACAACGTAGCAGCACTCACTGGCGGCGGCGCCGCGGGTGGATCCGCAGCAGCTGGTGCTGGTGCTGCCGGCTCCTCCGCGGCGGCGGCGGTGCCGATCATCGGCTGGATCATCGCCGGCATGATGAAAAACGCGGAGCTGTTCGATCAGGGATGGGACATCGCCAACGGCGAAAGCTGGGCGGGCAAGATCGCCACGGCGGGCGCTGTCGGCCTGGCCGACAAGGGGTTCCGTGGACTGGGCCTCAACGACAAGACGGCATCAATCCTGTCCGGCTCCAGCATCCACGCAAAGCTGTTCGGCCGAAGCGCGCCCAAGATCACGGGGCAGGGCATCACCGGCAGCTATGGTTTCGATGGCTTTGCCGGCCAGAGCTATGCCGACGTAAAGGCCAAGGGCGGCCTGTTCCGCAGCGACAAGAAGTGGACCCAGTACACCGGCCTCGACCCCAATATTGATCGCACCTTCGACATGGCCGCGCGCCAGGTGCGCGGGGCGACGACGGACCTCGCCAAGCAGCTGGGTGTCGATTTGACGCAGCAGCTCGCCGGCGTCCGGGTGAGCCTGGGCAAGCTGACGCTATCGGCCGACTCGGCCGAGGCCAAGGCCCAGTTGGAGGCCTATCTGGGCGACATGACCGATCGCCTGTTCACCGAGGCGGTGCAGGCGGCCGGCTTCGGCAACCAGCTCGACGGCTACTACGAGTCGGCCGACGTGTTCTCCGCGCTGAGCGCATCCATCGCGCTGGCCGTGGGCAATGCCGACGAGCTGGGTCGGGCGCTCAACAGCATGGAGATCGAGAAGGTCAACAAGGCGGTGGACTACTTCCAGGACCTGGCCGGTGTTGCCGGCACGGATCTGGCCACCCAGATCGAGAAGGTCACCGGGCTGCTGGGCAACTACGCCACGCTTATGGCCGACGTGTCCACGCAGCTGCTCACCGGCAACCTGACGCAGTACCAGACCCAAGCGCTCACGATCGAGCGCACGTACCGCCAGCAGGTGAAGGCGGCCAACGACTACGCCAAGGCGCTGGGCTTGTCTGGTGCCCGGGCGGAAGACCTGGCCAAGATCGAGGCGCTGCGGGCGACCAACATGGGCAAGCTGCAGGCCCAGATCGACGCCGACAAGAAGGCCATGAAGTACGGGCTGTCGATCAGCGACCTGTCGCCTCTGACCGATCAGGAGAAGCTGCAGGAGACGATGCGTGAGCTGGAGCGCGCGGTGTCCGGCGGCGACAGCAACGCGGCGCAGGCGGCCGCACAGGCGGCCCTGGGCTTCGGGCGCAACCTGTTCGCCAGCGGCAAGGACTACAACAACCTGTACGGCCAAGTCACTGGGCTGATCGACAGCATGAAGGTGGGCGACCTCGACCTTGAGGACGGCACCAGCATGGGCAAGCTGGCTGACGTGATCGAGGCGCTGCCGGACAACTTCAGCCGGGCGGTGTTCGACCTGGTGGTCGATGGGAAGGGCCAGGCCGCGACGACGGCGGCCGTACAGCAGGGCAATGCCCTGCTGGCCGAACAGAACCAGGTGCTCCGCGACCTTCTGCGCGTCACCACGTCCGGCGTACGCACGAGCAACAGCGCGTCACTGCGCGAAGCGCTGAACCAGCACCTGATGGACGGTGCCGAGCGCCTGACCACGCGGCTGCGCAGCGGCGTGACCGAGCACATCGCACAGACCGTCAAAAGCTGGGACGAACGCCATCTGGTCGAGCAGCTGGAACTGAGCGTGGGCCGCGACCTGCAGTTCATCCGCTTCAACGGCACCCTGGTGGGGGGGCTGATCGGCGTGATCCTGCACGCGCTGACGGTGTGGTTCCACTGGTAACCCGACCCGCGTCGGGCCTGCCGACGGACGCTGGCGAGGTCACCGCCAGCGTCGCCGGGTGCCTCAGCCAGCGGCCGCGCGTACCGCCGCCACCAGTGCGTCCATCTGCGCCGGCGTGCTGAAGATGCCCGGCGTGACCCGCAGGCAGGCGCCCGAAGCCAGCCCTTCGCGCGGCACCACGAACACGCCGGACTGCTTCACCATCCGCTGCGAGGTGGCCGTGTTGTCGCGCATCGTGGTCTGCCCGCGCAGCCGGAACGAGGTGATCGCACTGGACAGGCGCGGGTCGTCCGAGCCCAGCAGCTGGAGGCGTTCGTCGCCGCGCAACGCGTCCATCCACTGATTGCGCAGGCGCAGCAGCCGCGCCCGCTTGTTGGCCACGCCGATGCGCTCGTGCAGATCCAGCGCGACCGGCAACGCCATGTAGGCGGCGAAGTTGACCGTTCCGGTGTGCACACGGGTACGGATGTCGTCGTGGTCCTGCTCGCCCATGTACGGATCCAGATCGCGCACCCGCCCGCGGCGGACATACACCGCGCCGACGCCGACCGGCGCGCCGATCCACTTGTGCAGGTTGATCCCGATGAAATCCACGCCCAGCGCGCGTAGCGGCGTATCCACCTGGCCGATGCCGTGCGCCGCATCGAGCACCACCTCCACGCCCGCCGCCCTGGCCAGCGCGGCGATCTCGGCCACCGGCAGCAGCATGCCGTTGCGGTGGTTGACGTGGGTCAGCAGGAGCAGGCGCACGCGCGGGTTGGCGGCCAGCGCGCGGCGGTACGTCTCCACGATGCTGTCATGGTCGAATGGCTCAGGCAGCGTGATCGCCACCGGCTGCACACCGCGCCGCGCCTGCAGCCACTGCATCGCGCTGATCATGCTGTCGTAGTCGGTATCGGCATACATCACCGCATCACCCGGCGACAGCCCGCGGTAGCTGCCGATCAGCACCTGCATCGCTTCAGTGGCGCCCCGGGTGAGCACGATTTCGTCGGTCTCCACGCCCAGCACCTGCGCCAGACGCACGCGGGCCTGCTCAAACAGCGGTGGAAACGCCAAGCGCCCGAACCAGGCGTTGCCGGCATTCACCGTGGCGGTGGCCTGCTGGTAGGCCTGCAGCACCGGGCGCGCCATCGCGCCCCAGTAGCCGTTGTCCAGCATCACGACCTCGTCGGTGAGGTCGTACAGCGCGCGCACCTGGGCCCACCAGGTTTCGTCGGCGGCCAGCTCGGCCGGCGTGCGCGCGCCCACTGCCGGCAGCGCCAGCGGCTCAGCGTCCATGGCGTTCGCACCGGAGAGTGCCGCAGCGACTGGCAGGGCCAGTGCGCCACGCAGCAGAGCACGTCGTTGCCGGTCCATCAGTAGCGGATCCGGTATTCGGCATAGAGGTTGCGGCCGTCGGTGTCATACGGCGCGTTCCGCGAGTAGATCAAGCCACGGCTGGCCTGGAAGCTGGCCTCGTCCGGGTAGCGGTTGAACAGGTTGTCCGCGCCGATCCGCAGCGTCTGGTGCTCGGTGACATTCCAGCTCACGGCCAGATCGACGAAGCTCATCGCTCCGAAGCGCTGGAAGATGTCGCCGGTGGCATTGCCCGAAGAGTCCGTCCATGCCCCGTAGTATCGCAGCTTGCCGAGCACGCTGAAGCGGCCCCACGCATACGTGCTGCTGAGCGTGGCCTTCTGCCGCGGCAGGCGCTCTTCGAAAATGCGGCGCTGGCTTTCATTGGTGGCCACGCCGGTGGCACCGCTGTCCACCTGGGTCTGGTTGTAGTTGTAGCCCAGCGTGGTGCTCAGCCGGCCCGCCCCGAGTGCGGTGGTGTGGCTGGCCACCACATCGACACCGCGGGTGGTGGTGTCGAAATCGTTGGTGTAGAAGCTCACCGAGGTATACGCCAGCGGATTGGGCACGCCGGCGGGCACCGCGAACGAGGCCGACTGGCTGAAACGGTCGGTGACCTTGATGTCGTACAGGTCCACCGAGCCGGAGAAGCCCAGGTCGTTCTTCCAGGTCAGCCCGAGCGAGGCGGTGCGCGATTGTTCCGGCTTGAGCGGTTGGGCGCCGAGCTGGATCGCCAGCGGATCGCTGGGCGACAGGCGACCGGTGGTGAACACCTGCAAGGTCACGGTATCCAGTCCCTGCTGGGTGCTCTGCGTGTACAGCTGGCCCGGCGTGGGCGCGCGGAAGCCGGTGGAGTAGGTGCCGCGCAGCATCAGCTGATCGAACATCTGGTACTTCAGGCCGATCTTCGGGGCCAGGTTGGCGCTGAAGTCCGGGTACTTGTCCACGCGCAGTGCGGCGTCCAGTTCCAGCTTCTCGGTGAGCGGCGCCACTGTCTCGGCGAACAGCGCATAGGTGTTGCGCTTGCCGTCGAACCACGAGCCGCCCTGCTGGGTGATCAGGCCGTTGGCCGCATCCGGGTTGCCCGGGGTGTAGAAGGTTTCGCGGCTGGCGTTGAAGCCGAAGGCCGCACGCACTTCACCGGCCGGCATCTGGAACAGCGGACCTTCGATCTTTCCGTCCAGCGTATGCAGGCGCGTCCAGGACTGGATGTCGAAGGTGGGGAACGCTTCGCGGATCAGCGCGGCGTTGGCCTCGCTGATCTCACCGAATTTGTACGCCGGGTGATCGGAAATGATGACGCGGCCGGTACCAGGATCGACGGAATACGGGCCGAAGGCCTTCTCGAAGCCGGCCAGGTTGACGTTGGTGGTCTGGTAGGTGACCGAGTGGCTGCCGGCGGTGGCGAAGGCGGTTTCCCAGTTCCAGTCGCCGACATCACCGCGCATTCCGGCCACCACCCGATAGCTCTGATCGGTGTTGCGCTGGCCGAAGTGGTTGGCGCCCACGTCCTGCAACAGGTACTGCAGGCCGACCACGCCGCCCATCAGTGCCTTCAGTTCGGGCGAGGCGTTGTTGTATTCGTTGTTCGGGCCCAGGTACGGATACAGGAACTGGTTGACCGTGGTGCCGGTATTGCGCGAGAACCAGCTGGTCGGGTTGCCGGTGGTGGTGCCGTAGGCACGCGGCGTACCGCCGTTGGCGGTCAGGTCGATGTCGGTGTACGTGGCTTCGGCGAAGGCTTCGGTGCTGTCGCCGATCAGGAAGTGGGCGTTGACGTAGGCGGTGTTGCGCTCGGACTTGGCGCCGGCGTCGATCTCGTTGTTCATCCACGTCTCCCAGATACAGCGCGGGCCGGCCGCTTCGCTGGTGAGTACGTTGTTGCAGCCCGGGGCGGCTTCCTGCACGCGGCGGCCGGTGACCGGATCGAAGGCGAAGTAGCTGCCCGGGTTGAACTCGCCCGGCTTGCTGCCGGTCCCCAGGCGCAGGTTGGGCAGGTAGTTCGGGTTGTTGACGTAGTACTGGTCGGGCCGCTTGTCGTAGAAGTCGCTCAGCGGGATCGCATCGCGCCGGTACAGGTTCACCGAGGCGTAGACGTTGTAGCGGTCTTCATCCAGGTCGCCGAAGCCGGCGGTGATGCTGCCCTGGTGTTCGCCGTAGGAGCTGATCCGCGAGGATTTGTCGGTGGTGAGATTGATCTCCGCACCCTGGTAGGAGCGCTTGGTGATCACGTTGATCACGCCGGCCACGGCGTCGGTGCCGTACACCGCCGAGGCACCGTCGGTCAGCACTTCCATGCGCTCGATCGCCGCGGCGGGGATCGCATCGATGTTGACGAACTGGGTCTGGAAGCCGGCCGGCGCGCCGTAGTAGGACAGGCGACGGCCATTGAGCAGCACCAGCGTACCCTGTGCGCCGAGGCCGCGCAGGTTGGCCTGCGAGGCACCATCCGAACCGGTGAACAGCGAGCGCGCATCCTGCTGACCCGGACGTGCCGCCGGCAGATTGTCGAGCACCTGCAGCAGGGTGCGCGCACCCATGTTCTCGATGTCCTGCTTGCTGATCACCTGCACCGGCGAGGCGGTTTCCACATCACTACGGCGGATGTTGGAGCCGGTCACCTCGATGCGCGACAGCTCGGTGGCCTTGGTATCGGGCGTTGCGTCCTGGGCGCTGGCACTGCCGACCACCGCGACGGCCAGGCCGAGTGCGATGGACAAGGGGGTGGCGGTGATGCGGCGATGGCGATGGCGTTCGGTCAACATCTTTGGCTCCTTGTTCGATCCGCAGCGTGGGGCTGGCGGTGGATGGGTGTTTTCGGGCAAACGTCCCCCGTGCCGCGGCCAGACGGCCGCAGACGGGAAACGGGAGAGAGCTGTTTTTCTGAAAGCGTGTTTCTTCGGTTACGGCGACACGATGCTGGCGGTATCGCCCTCCTGTCCGATCAGGGCGGCATTGGCCCAGTTGCCACAGACCTGCGCGGGTCGATCGCCCTGCGCCCCGAGCGTGCGCAGGCTCAGCCGCTGCAGGCCGCGCACGTCCAGCTCCGGTTTGACCACGCCGGGTGCGTTGACCAGGCCGCTGTCGTACAGCAGCCGACCGTCACCCCACACCTGGAACTGCATGCCGCCCGCGGTGCGGCACTGATCATCGATGCCCAGGTCGGCGCGCAGCAGGCGCCAGCTGCCCGTGAGTTCCAGATCGATCCGGCTGCTGGCATTGACGCCCAGGCCGCGGCGGAAATGCAGACCGTTCATGCGCATCTCGGCCTGCCCACCCAATGCGTGGTCGGCAGCGACGCTGGCCTTCAACGGGGTCGGCATGGGCAGCGCGGAGAGATACAGCTGCTGCGCCGGGCCTTCCGGCTGCGGATGCTCCAGCACGTGGAACGTGGACAGCACGATCGGGCCGACATCGCGCGGCTGCAGCGCATCCACCGCACGCGCCACGCTGCCCTGCGCCGCGGTCACCATCGGGTCGGCAGCGCTGGCACCGTCGCCTTCCGGGTTCTGCGTGCTCAGCACGCGGAAGCGCAGCAGGCGGCCGGCATGGGCGGGGAAGTCGATCTGCTGCATGCCCTGCTGCAGGGTCAGGCGACCGCGCTTGATCGGTTCGCCCCACTCGCCGTTGCTGTCGGCCATGTAGATCTCGTAGTCGCGGATCTGGCCGTTCTTCCAGTGCGGGTCGTTGCGCGGCGCCAGTTCGATGCCGTCGATCAGCTTGCGTTCGCCGAAGCCGAGCACCCACTCATGCGCACCGGTCTTGACCGCCTGGTTGCGCACGGTGCGGAACCACGTGGCCGGATCATCGTCGAAGGCTTTCTCCATCTCATAGCCCTGCTCCTCGGCCGGCCGGTTGACCACCAGCAGGCTGTCGGAGGGCAGCGCGCGGCCCAGTTCCGGTGCGGCCGGGAAGGCATCGTCGACCGGTGCGGCGGCGATCGGCAGATCCAGCTGCAGCGTGAGTGCCTGGCGGAGGTCGGTCGGCGCGGTGCGCACGTGCAGGGTGCCGCGGCGCTCTGCCGCATCGAAGTACCAGCCCTCGCCCGCACCCTGCCACGCTGCCTGGTCGGCCAGCATCGGCAGCGCGCGTCCGCCCAGCGTCACCGTGGCCGGGCGCTGGCGGCTGAGCACGCGCAGCGCATAGCGGCGCTGCGGCAGCTGGCCGGCATACCGGCCCTGCACCGGATCGATGCGCACCTGCACCGGGCCAGTGCCCTGCGCCGGGGCCTGCACCGTGATCGCCTGCGTGCTCGATTCGCCTTTCTCATAGCGGCGGGTGGCGCCATCATCTTCGTACAGCGTGTACTGCGAGGTGCCTTGCGGGTACAGATCGAAGGTCACTTCATCCAGCGGCTTCTCACCGTCGTAGAGCATCGCCGGGTACATCGGGATGATGGCGCCGGCGCGCACGAACACCGGGATCGTGGCCAGATCGACCGGACGATCCAGCGAGCGCCCCTCGGCGCCGGCCTGCAGCTGGCGGCCATCCCAGTAGTCGATCCAGCGGCCCTGCGGCAGGTGGATGTCGCGGCGCCAGCCACGGCTCGCGGCCTGGCTGCGGTACACCGGTGCGATCAACAGCTCGCGGCCGAGCAGGAACTGGTACTTGTGCGCTTCGGTGTAGGCCTGCGGGTCCTGGGGGTAGTCCCACATCAGCGCGCGCAGCAGCGGTGCACCGCTGGTCGCTGCATCGTGTGCCAGCCCGTACATGTACGGGGTCATGCGCATCTTCAGCTTGAGGTAGTCGCGGTTGACGCTGCGGTAGGGCTCATCGAACCACCACGGGTGCTTGCGCGCATTGCCCGACCAGCCGGACATGCCCATCAGCACAGGGGTGAAGCTCTTCCACTGCAGGTCGCGGGTGAAGGTCTCGGCGCTGCCGCCAAAGATCGCGTCCACGTCGCCACTGGCGTAGGCCATGCCGGACAGGCCCGAGCCGATCAGGGTCGGAATGTGCCAGCGGATGTAATCCCAGCTGCTGCTCTGGTCGCCGGTCCAGGCCACCGCATAGCGCTGGATGCCGCCCCAGCCCATCACCGTCCACAGGAACGGGCGCGAATCTGAGTTGTCCATGATGCCGTTGAACGCGGACTGGTTGGCATCCATCGCGAACTGGTAGCCCTTGCCGGTCCAGGCCACGTCGAGCTTCTGCACGCGGCTGCCGGCGGTGCCCACTTCCCAGGCGATCTTGTCGACGCCGTTCTCGGTCCACAGGCCGGTCTTGAAGCCGTACTTCGCCAGCCCCTGCACGGTCTCGGGCAGCTTTTTGTAGCCGCAGCCGTAACCATCGTTGGGAAGGATCCAGCCCCCGGGCATGTCGTGCTCTCGGTACTGCCTGGCCACGCTGTCGACCACGTCGGGCGTGGTGCCGGTCGGGCCGTCGCTCCAGCCGTCGGGCACGCTGCCCGGCTTCTTGATGTTGTTGCCATCGTTGTAGCAGTCGGCGTCGCCATAGGAGAACGCCCAGCGCGGCAGCAGGCCGGCGCGGCCGGTCAGCGTGGTGTAACGGTCCAGCAGCGTATGCAGGCTCGGCCCGACGAAGTAGTACGCATCGAAGCGGTCCTCGCGGTGCAGCAGCGTGGCCTGGTCGGCCTGGCGCAGATCGTAGGTGCCGTCGCTCCACGTGTTGCGCAGCATGCCCCAGCCCCGCGAGCTCAACAGCATCGGCGCCGGGTTGGGGCGATCCCCCTCTTCCCAGCCACCGGAGTACGACACCTCCAGTTCGCGGCCCTTGAACTCGAAGCGCCCGTTCTGCTGGCCACCACCGTAGAAGTGCTCATCGCTTTCGCTGGAGAGCACCTGCACGCTCTGGTCCTTGTCCAGGTCCAGCGGCTGCAGTTCGCGCCACAGCGCGACGTC
>DMZT01000083.1:5893-15309 GCA_003484865.1 Stenotrophomonas sp. | reverse complement strand
GCCCCGGTCCGGGCCGATACCGCCACGACGGCGACCGCGATCACCCCGGCTCCTGCCCCGGCCAACGCCCCGGCCACGGTGCTGAGCGCGCCGTCCGCCCCGGCAGCGGCCGCTGGCAAGGCAGGGAAGGTCCGCAGCGGCCAGCTGTATGCCTATGTGAAGGATGGCGTTCGCCATTACACCAGCGCACGCCCGGCCGGTATCGCCAGCATTGGCCAGGTCCGCACCATCCATTACAGCTTCATCGAGCGCTGCTACGCCTGCGGGGCGAACCCGGCCGTCAACTTCGGCTCGGTGCGGCTCAACACCACGGCCTACCAGAGCGAGATTGCCGCCGCCGCCCGTGAGTTCGGGGTGGAAGAGGCGGTGGTCCGCGCGATCATCCATGCCGAATCGGCCTACAACCCGACCGCGCTCAGCCGCGCCGGCGCACAGGGCCTGATGCAGCTGATGCCACCGACCGCGCGCCGTTTCGGGGTCAGCGATTCCTTCGATGCTTCGCAGAACATCCGCGGCGGCGTGCAGTACCTGTCCTGGCTGCTCAAGCGCTTCAACGGTGATCTCACCCTGGCTGCGGCGGGCTACAACGCCGGCGAGGGCGCGGTCGACCGCCATGGTGGCGTGCCGCCTTACAGCGAGACCCGGTATTACGTGAAGCGGGTGGCCCTGTTGGCCGACCGCTACCGCGGCGCAGTGGCCAGCCATCAATAACCCATGGCGCCGGTGGTACCTGATGCCGTACTGTCGGGGTAATGTCGTTCCGTAGTACCGCGTTGTGTGGCCGACTTCGGTTCAGCTACACTCGCGGCTGATTCAATGTGGACTGGCCCCCACCGGTCTGCTGGCAGCCTCAAGCTACCTAAATCAATATCGGAGTGCCGGATGGCCAACGATGGGGTAAACGATCCAGTCAACACTGGACGTCGGCGGTTTCTCTCAGCAACCACTGCGGTGGTCGGAGCGGTCGGCGTCGGATTTGCAGCGGTACCGTTCATCAAGTCCTGGAATCCCAGCGCCCGCGCCAAACTGGCCGGTGCCCCGGTGATTGCCGACATCAGTGCGCTCCAGGAAGGCCAGCGTCTGGTCATGGAGTGGCGTGGGCAGCCCATCTGGATCGTCAAGCGCTCCAAGGCCATCCTCGATGCACTGCACGGGCTGGACGGCCGCCTGAAGGATCCCGAGTCGGGCGAGAAAGAACAGCAGCCCGAGTACGTGCTCAAGCAGAATCCCGAGTTCCGTTCGATCAAGGCCGAGGTATCGGTGCTGGTCGGGCTGTGCACCCATCTTGGCTGTTCGCCGGAAATGGTCGCCGAGATCCGCCCCGAGCCCTACGACCCGCAGTGGAAGGGCGGCTACTTCTGCCCCTGCCACAAGTCGCGCTTCGATATGTCCGGTCGCGTGTTCAAGGATGTTCCGGCACCGATCAACCTGCTGGTGCCGCCGCACCATTACCAGGACGACAACACCATCATCATCGGCGTTGATCCGCAGGGGGCGGCTTGATCATGGCCAATATCCTTTCCCGCACCGCCACCGGACTGGCCGACTGGGTCAACGCCCGCGCGCCGGGCCTGATGCCGGTCTACCGCAAGCACGTCAGCGAGTATTACGCGCCCAAGAACTTCAACATCTGGTACTACTTCGGTTCGCTGGCGCTGCTGATCCTGGTCAACCAGATCGTCACCGGCATCTTCCTGACGATGCACTACAAGACGAACGCGGCCGAAGCGTTCGCCTCCATCGAATACATCATGCGGGACGTGGAGTGGGGCTGGCTGATCCGCTACATGCACTCCACCGGTGCCTCGCTGTTCTTCATCGTGGTCTACCTGCACATGTTCCGCGGCCTGCTCTACGGCAGTTACCAGAAGCCGCGCGAACTGGTCTGGATCCTGGGCATGCTGATCTACCTGGTGCTGATGGCCGAAGCCTTCATGGGCTACGTGCTGCCCTGGGGCCAGATGTCGTTCTGGGGCGCCAAGGTGATCATCTCGCTGTTCGGCGCGATCCCGGTGATCGGGACCGGCCTGACCGAATGGATCATGGGCGACTACCTGCCCAGCGACGCCACCCTCAACCGCTTCTTCGCCCTGCACGTGATCGCGCTGCCGCTGGTGCTGCTGCTGCTGGTGGTGCTGCACCTGGGCGCGCTGCATGAAGTGGGCTCCAACAATCCGGACGGCGTGGAGATCAAGAAGGGCCCGAAGGGCAACCGCTGGTCGGCCACCGCGCCTACCGATGGCATTCCCTTCCATCCGTATTACACGCTCAAGGATGCGGTCGGCGCCGGCTTCCTGCTGATCATCGCCGCCTTCATCATCTTCTTCGCCCCGGCCTTCGGCGGGTTGTTCCTCGAGCACGACAACTTCACCGAGGCCAACCGCCTGGTGACGCCCGAGCACATCAAGCCGGTCTGGTACTACACCCCGTACTACGCCATGTTGCGCGTGGTGCCCAACAAGCTCGGGGGCGTGATCGTGATGTTCTCGGCGATCGCCATCCTGTTCCTGGTGCCGTGGCTGGACCGGGCGCGGGTAAAGTCCTACCGCTACCGCGGCCTGCTCTCGCGCGGCCTGCTGGGCATGTTCGCGGTGTGCTTCGTGTGGCTGGGCGTGATCGGCTCCGGCCCGGGTACGGATGCGCACGAGACCTACATCGGGCGCGTGCTGACCTTCCTGTATTTCGCCTTCTTCATCACCATGCCGCTATGGACCAAGCTGGACAGGACCAAGCCGGTACCGGACCGGGTGACCACGCATGACTGACCACTGGATTGTCCGGCTGGCCTGCGCGGCGGCCCTGATGCTCGGTGTCGCGGTGGCCGATGCCGCCGAGGGCGCCAAGACCCTGCAGGCCGGCAATGACCTGAGCGATCGTGCCTCGCTGCAGCGCGGCGCGCAGCTCTACATGAATTACTGCTCCGGCTGCCACGCGCTGAAATACCTGCGCTACTCGCGCATGGCTGCCGATCTCGGGTTGAGCGAAGAAGAGGTCATGAACAACCTCAACTTCACCGGCACCCCGGTGGGTGAACCGATTCCGGTGACGATGCCCAAGGCGCAGGCCGAGAAGTGGTTCGGCAAGATGCCGCCGGACCTGAGCCTGATCTCGCGCGTGCGGGGCAGCGACTGGGTCTACACCTACCTCAAGTCGTTCTACCTGGATCCCACGCGGCCGCTGGGCTGGAACAACACCGTGTTCCCCAATGCCTCCATGCCCAACCCCCTGTGGGAAATGCAGGGGCTGCAGCATGCGGTGCATGGCAAGGCCGAGGGCCCCGGGCTGGATGCACCGGTGGTCGGGCTGAAGATCGAACAGCCGGGCAACATCGATGCCGGGCAGTACGATCAGGCGGTGCGCGACATCACCAACTTCCTGGAGTATGCCGGCGAGCCGGCTGCCCTGAAACGCCAGAAGCTGGGCGTGTGGGTGATTCTGTTCCTGGCGCTGCTGACCTTCCTGGCCTATCTGCTCAAGAAGGAATACTGGAAGGACGTCCACTGAGCGGTCGGACGCCTTCCCGCGTCGATCGTTCCTGCCGTGGGACGATCGACCTATTGGCTTTTGTGATGTGCGGTTGCACACTCGGGTACTGTGACGACCGTTGGCAATGGGCTGGCGGCGCCGATACGACCGGCGGTTACCGGACGTTGGAGAGCCTTTGATGGCGGCGAGCGTACGCATGCGGAATACCCTGACGCTGTTTTCCTCGAACGACGATGTGCTGTGCCATCGCGTGCGGCTGGTATTGGCGGCCAAGGGCGTCACTTATGACTCCGTGCCGGTCGACCCGCAGAACCCGCCCGAAGATCTCATCGATCTCAATCCGTACCACTCCGTGCCCACTCTGGTGGAACGCGAGCTGGTGCTGTACGCGGCGTCGGTGGTCAGCGAATACCTGGACGAGCGCTATCCGCACCCGCCGCTGATGCCGGTCGATCCGCTTTCGCGGGCCCGCATCCGCCTGGCGATGTTGCGCATCGAACACGACTGGGTGCCGCAGGTTCAGGCCATCCAGCTGGGCAACAAGACCCAGGCCGAGGCCGGGCGCAAACGGCTCAAGGAACTGCTGACCAGCGCGGTGCCGTTGTTCAAGGCCAGCAAGTTCTTCCTCAACCCGGAAATGAGCCTGGCCGACTGCGCGATGGCGCCGATCATCTGGCGACTTCAGGCACTGGACGTGCCGCTGCCGAAGGATGGCAAGTCCATCGAAGACTATGGCAACCGCATTTTCCGGCACCCCGGCTTCATCCGCAGCCTGACCGACCAGGAAAAGAAACTGCGCGATCTGCCGGTCTGATCGGCGGGATGTGTGCTGCATGCGGCACACCCGTGTACTGAACGAAATCGCGGTGCCGGTACGCGCCATGGCTGACCTGCGGGTAGGCGGGCGCGTACACTTGCATCAGGCAATCCGGATCAAGAGCAGCCGAGCACGGCTCGGCTCTACCACATGACTGAAGACACTTTTCGCATGACCAGCCACCGTCCGTACCTGTTGCGGGCCTTGGTGGAATGGATCAATGACAACGACCTGACGCCGCATATCCTGGTCGACGCCGGCATGCCTGGCGTGCAGGTGCCGCAGAGCGCGGTCAAGGACGGCCGCGTCGTCCTGAACATCGCCGAGCGCGCCGTGGTGCGCCTGCATATCGACAATGACAGCGTGAGCTTCTCGGCCCGCTTCTCCGGCACCAGCTACCCGGTGCAGGTGCCGATCTCGGCCGTGCTGGCCGTGTACGCCCGCGAGACGGGGCAGGGCATGGCGCTGCCGGATGACATCCCGGGCCATGAGCCGGGTCCGGACGATGCGCTGCCGCCGGACGATTCACCGACCCCGCCGGACGATGCACCGCCCAAGCCCAGCGGTCGCCCGCATCTGCGGGTGGTCAAATAAGACCCACCATGGCCGCCGCAAGGCGGCCATTTCATTGGGGATCCACGACACCGACCCGGTAGAGCCGACCGTTGGTCGGCTGCGGTTGGTTGGCTGCTGTTGGTCGGCTGCCGTGGGTCGGTTGCCTTGGATGTCCGTAGAGAGCAGCCGACCAACGGTCGGCTCTACCGGGCTCAGACGTCTTCGGCATCCCGTGTATCGATATCGCGGCGGATCTCACTGATCCGCGCCGCCGACGGCCCCACGAACGTGATCAGCTGATCACCGCGCAGCACCATGCGCCCGCTGTGGCGGTCCACGCCATCGTGCGAGTACTCGAACTTGAAGGTGCGCTCCCAGCCCAGCCAACCGTTCTCCTTGCGGCATACGCGCAGGCCGGTGGCGTGCGCGCTCTGGTCCAGCCACTGCACATCGGCAGCGCGGCAGGCATTGCGCCCGAGCACGCCTGCACGTTCGGCGGCGGCACGCGAAGAATTCCAGAAGGCGTAGGCAAACGCGCCGGCAATCATCAACAGGATCAAACTGGGCATCGGTGACTCGGCGCGGTCAGGGAGGTCGGTCCTCCCAAGATGGCGACGAATGCGGCGCGGATCAAGCCATCCGCGCGATCGTGATCAGGGCGTGCGCGGTGGCGGTGGCGGGACGGGTATCGGTGTCGGTGTGGGTGTCGGCGTCCGAGTCGGGCTCGCCGGCGGGGCCGGAACCGGGTTCGCGCTCGGGACCGGCGGACGGGGCGGCACCACGATGGGCGCTCGCATCGGTGCCTGGGAAGCCGGAGCCGCCATCGGCGGTGCCGTCACGCCGGGAGCGGGCAGGGTCGCCGGGTCCGGAGTTCCCATCGGCACCGTCGCCGGCGCGGTCGCCACCAGCTTCAGCAGTGCGGCCCAATCCTGGCGATTGAAGCTGCATTCCTCTTCGCGGCCCGGCGTGCAGCCCAGATCCACCCCATCGCCTGCACCGGCCTTCGCGGGAGGCAGCTCGATCCGGCCGCTGCGGTCCAGCGACAGTTTGCGCAACGCCACGGTGTTCATGACGTTGCCGCCGATCAGATACAGCGTGCGGTCGCCGCCCATGTTGGCCGCGATCACCACTTCGCAGTGCGATTTCCAGTGCGTCACCGCGCCGCTGCCCAGCGACTGCACCAGCCCGCTGTAGCTCAGGGTCTCGCGGCGGTCGCGCAGGTAGCACAGCAGGTCGCCGGGCGCGGGTTTCTCCTGCGCCGGGTCGGTCATCCGGTAGGGCCCGCTGTTCTGGTAGGCAGCGCGGATGTAGTCGATGTGTCGGGGCGAGCGGGTAAAGCCGGGTACCGAGGCGCGGGTCATCACCCAGGAAATGAAGGCGGCCGACCACGGGTTGTCTATCAGGAATGCACGGCAGTCGCTATCGGTGTAGCGCGTGCCCGGTGGGGCCAGGCAGCTCGATGCGCCGGGCTGGCTGCCCATCGGCGACAACGTGCCGCTCTGCCGCCAGTAGCCGACCACCCGCTGCCACGCGACGAGGCCGTTGTCGGCCAGGTGGACGTCCTCGGCTTCGGTCACGCTGAGGCTGGCCGCGCGGCCATCGCGGTCGATGAAGGGGCGGTACCAGAGGCGGTGTTCGTTGCAGGCGGTCTGCACGATGGCCACGGCCAGCGGGCTCAGCCCGAACCGGGGTGGGATGTCGCAGACCTCGGCCGCGGATGCGGTGGCCGGCAGCAGCGTCGCCAGCGGCGACAGACATGCAAGCAGGAACAAGGGGCGCATACGCGCTCTCCGGGTGGGGGCAGGGCAAGCCTCGCAGACCCGGTCTGCCGATCCCGTGAACACCGCGCGCCGACGCCGCGCGACCAACGGTCGTGCGCTACCAGCCCGGCAGGTGTCGACCGTTGATCGACACGCGCGCCTCAGCCCGGGGGCGGACCCAGTTTCAATGACAGGTCGATTGCCTGCACATGCTTGGTCAGCCCGCCGATGGAAATGCAGTCCACGCCGTCCTCGGCGATCGCGCGCAGGCCGTCCAGGCCGACACTGCCGGACACCTCCAGCGGAATCCGCCCGGCCGCGATGCGCACGGCCTCGCGCCGCGTGGCGGCATCGAAATCGTCGATCAGGATGCGGGTGCAGCCCACCGCCAGCGCCTCGCGCAGCTGGTCCAGGTCTTCGACCTCGACCACCAGCGGCAACGCCGGCCACTGCGCACGCGCCGCCAGCACCGCAGCGGTCAGCGAGCCGGCCGCGCGGATGTGGTTTTCCTTGAGCATCACCGTGTCGAACAGGCCCAGGCGATGGTTGTCACCGCCGCCGCAGCGCACCGCGTATTTCTGCGCCACGCGCAGGCCGGGCAGGGTCTTGCGGGTGTCCAGGATCCGCGCGCCGGTACCGGCCACGGCCGCGACGTACTGCGCGGTGGTGGTCGCCGTGCCGGACAGCGTCTGCAGGAAGTTCAACGAGGTCCGCTCGGCGCTCACCAGGCTGCGGTTGCGGCCTTGCAGCAGCGCCAGCACCGTGCCGGCGGCGACGCGGTCGCCCTCGGCCACGCGCCACTCGATCCTGACCTCCGGATCGAGTGCCCGGTGGGTCGCATCGAACCACGGGCGGCCGGCGATCACCGCGTCCTGCTTGCACAGCAGGTAGGCGCTGTCGGGGCGGTCCGGAAGCAGGGCGGCGGTGACATCACCGCTGCCGATGTCCTCGGCCAGCGCACGGGCCACATCGGCGGCCACCAGGGCGGCCTCGGGGGCCGGCACGGGGAGGTGGCTCATTTTTCCGGGAAATCGGCGATCTGGGCGGTGGCGATGGCCTCTTCGGCCAGCAGCACCGGGATGCCGTCGTCCACGCGGAACACCTGCTTGCGGTCGCGGGTCAGCAGGGCCTCGCGCAGCGTCTGCGCCTGCGGGCTGCCATCGGCCTTGAGCACGGCACCGCTGCCGATCGCGCGGTTGAGCGCGTCCAGGCCGGTGGCGTCGAGCAGGGACAGGGGCTGGCGCGTATCGGGCGAGCACAGGAGGTCGAGCAGCTTGCGATCCATGGATTCTTCGTCTTGCGTGGAAGACGGCTAGAATACGTCTTTAAGGCAGGTGACGGCCAATGACCCTCAACCAAACCGCGCCGCTCGTCGGCATCGTCATGGGATCCCGCTCGGATTGGGAAACCATGCAGCACGCCGCCCAGAAGCTGGATTCGCTGGGCGTTCCCTATGAAGTGAAAGTGGTCTCGGCGCATCGCACGCCGGACGTGCTGTTCACCTACGCCGAGCAGGCGGGCCAGCGTGGCCTGCGCGCGATCATCGCCGGTGCCGGCGGGGCCGCGCACCTGCCGGGCATGATCGCCGCCAAGACCGCCGTGCCGGTGCTGGGCGTGCCGGTGCAGTCCAAAGCCCTGAACGGCATGGATTCGCTGCTCTCGATCGTGCAGATGCCGGCCGGTATTCCGGTCGCCACCTTCGCCATCGGCAACGCCGGCGCCTCCAACGCGGCGTTGTTCGCAGCCGCCATGCTGGCCTCGGACCAGCCGGCGATCGGCGAAGCGCTCGAGGCCTTCCGCGCCCGCCAGACCGAAGACGTCATGGCCCACGACGACCCGCGTCAATGACCCCCAGGACCGTTGGCATTCTGGGCGGCGGTCAGCTTGCCCGCATGATGGTCCTGGCCGGTGCGCCGATGGGGCTGCGCTTCGAGCTGTTCGACCCGGCCGCCGATGCCTGTGGTGCCCAGGTGGCACCGCTGCAGGTGGCCGCGTTCGAGGATGAGGCGGCCCTGGCCGCGTTCGCCGCCCGCGTGGACGTGGTGACCTTCGATTTCGAGAACGTGCCGGCGCGCAGCGCCAAGTTCCTGGCCGAGCGCGTGCCGGTGTATCCCAATCCGGATGCGCTGGCCGTGGCCCAGGATCGGCTCAGCGAGAAGACCCTGTTCCAGTCGCTGGGCATCCCGCTGCCGCCCTTCGCCGATATCCGCAGCCGCGACGAACTGGCGGCCAAGGTCGCCGAGTTCGGCATGCCCTGCATCGTCAAGACCCGCCGGCTGGGCTATGACGGCAAGGGCCAGTTCCGGATCCGCAGCGCGGCCGACATCGACGCTGCCTGGGACACCCTCGGCAGCCAGGTCGAGAAGACCGGCCTGATTCTGGAAGGCTTCGTCGCCTTTGATCGCGAGGTCAGCGTGGTGGCGGTCCGCGGGCAGGATGGCGAGTTCCGCGCCTGGCCGATCACCGGCAACTGGCACGTCAACGGGGTGCTTTCGGCCAGCCTGGCCCCGGCGCAGCTGCCGGCGCTCCAGCACGAGGCGGCCATCGGCTACGCACGTACGCTGGCCGAGCGCCTGGACTATGTCGGCGTGTTCGCGCTCGAACTGTTCTGCCGCGGCGATGAACTGCTGGCCAACGAGATGGCACCGCGCGTGCACAACTCTGGCCACTGGACCATCGAAGGCAGCGAGACCTCGCAGTTCGAGAACCATCTGCGCGCCGTGCTCGGCCTGCCGCTGGGCGATACGCGGATGCTGGGCCATGCCTGCATGCTCAACTGGATCGGCCAGATGCCCGAT
>DMZT01000083.1:0-5756 GCA_003484865.1 Stenotrophomonas sp. | reverse complement strand
AACGCGGTGCTCGGCCAGGCCGGCGGCCATTGGCACGATTACGGCAAGCAGGCGCGGGACGGGCGCAAGGTTGGCCATGCCACGCTGCGCGATGACGATGCGGCGGCGCTGGCCGGTGCATTGGAAAGCGTCGGTGCGCAGCTTGATCGCGGTGAGCAGGTCGCGCCGGTCATCGAGATCCTGCGCGGTTGAGCATCGGGTAGTGCCGGCCGTTGGCCGGCACCGCCTCAATCGCGCAGTTGCGCGGTGACGAAGTCCCAGTTCACCAGTTTCCAGAACGCCTCCAGATAGCGCGCGCGCTCATTCTGGTAGTCGGTGTAATACGCGTGTTCCCACACATCGCAGGCCAGCAGCGGGGTGCTCTCGCCGGTCAGCGGCGTGCCCGCGTTGCGCGTGACCTGGATCGCCAGCGCGCCATTGGGGTGCTGTACCAGCCACACCCAGCCCGAGCCGAACAGACGCAGTGCGGCGCTGTCGAAGGTATCGCGCAGGCGCTTGGCATCCCCGAAATGACGGGTGACCAGTTCACCCAGCCGGCCCTGCGGATCGCCACCGGCGCGCGGGTGCAGGCACTGGAAATAGAACTGGTGGTTCCAGGCCTGAGCCGCGGCATCGAACAGGCTGCCCTGGCTCTGGCGGACGATCTCCTCCAGCGGCAGCTCGGCCAGCTCCGTGCCTTCAATACGTGCGTTCACCGTATCCAGGTAGCCACGGAAGTGGCGCCCGTGGTGCAGGTCCAGCGTCTCCGCCGACAGGTGAGGCTGAAGGGCGGCGCGGTCGTAGGGAAGGCGAGGCAGTTCGAGGGGCATGGGCACGACAGATTGGGAAGGGAGAGCGCCGATCCATGGCGGATCGTCATCAGTGTGGCGGATGGCAGGGTGCCCACCACCCGAAGGTAGGGCATACAATGGCGGCCAGGGAAGTCTATCCGACCGGTGAGGCCGGGTTGTCCCATTGGAGGGAGAGTCGTTGTGGCGGTGATGCAGCAGATCCAGTCCGAAGTCGAACGTTACCCCCTCGTGTTGTTCATGAAGGGCACTCCGCAATATCCCATGTGCGGCTTTTCCAGCCGTGCCATCCAGGCGTTGATGGCCGCCGGCGCGATCGCGCTGCGCACGGTCAACGTGCTGGAAGAACCCGAGATCCGCGCCAACCTGCCGCGCTTCTCCAACCTGCCGACCTTCCCGCAGCTGTTCATCCACGGCGAGCTGATCGGTGGCTGCGACATCGTGCTGGAGCTGTTCGAATCCGGCGAGCTCAAGCGCATCGTCGAAGAGGCTTCCCAGCCGTGAGTGCGGTCCCGTCCGTGGTGGTCGGGACCGGATCGCTCGCCGATCGCGTCATTCTTATCGCCGGGGCCGGGGGAGGCTTTGGTAGCGCGGCCGCTGTCGCCTGCGCGCAGGCCGGGGCAACCGTGGTCCTGCTGGGGCGCAAACCGCGCCGCCTGGACCGGGTCTACGCCGCCGTCGAGGCGGTCGGCCCCGAGCCGTTGCTGTATCCGCTGGATCTGGAAGGGGCGACCCCCGACGACTACGCCACCCTGGCCGAGCGCCTGCACTCCGAGCTCGGTCATCTGGATGGTGTTCTCTATTGCGCAGCTGATTTCGCCGGGCTGACCCCGTTCGAACTGGCCGACCCGGCCGCCTTTGCCCGCGCCGTGCATGTGAACCTGACCGCGGCGGCCTGGCTGGCCCAGGCCTGCCTGCCGCTGCTGCGCCAGAGTGACGATGCCGCGCTGGTGTTCACCGTGGATGACCCGGCGCGGGTAGGGCAGGCCTATTGGGGCGGCTACGGCGCGGCCCAGCACGGCCTGCGCGGCCTGATCGCTTCCCTGCATGACGAACTCGGCCGCAGCCCGGTGCGGGTCAGCGGCCTGCAACCCGGCCCGATGCGTACGGCGCTGCGCGCCCGTGCGTTCTCCCTGGATGAAGACCGCACCGCCCGTGACCCGGCCGAGTGCGCCGCCGCGGCGGTCCTGCTGCTGTCTGCTGCGGGCGCCGCGTATCGCGGCCAGATTCTCGACGCCTGAGAGCGGCAAAGGCGTCACCGCCTCTTTCACGGTAGTGCCGGCCGCTGGCCGGCTCCCCGGCTCCCCGGCCAACTTGCGGGCACCCATCTCGACACAGCTGAGGGCCTCACTGGCCCGCATTCAGCCAGTCACACTCAGATGTGAAGATAGCGTCATGATCCCGTTGTGATGGCGTGTGTTTTGTCGCCAAACCGTCACAATCCGAGGCTATCGTGTTAATCTAGTGTTAACCGTTGCGGCTGAAACCAGCTCGCGGCTAGGGAACCCAGATAAAAGTCCAGTCAGCCGCCAGCAAGGCTGCTTGGGCGCGTTTTTTTCTCCGCCATCGCCAATCTCGCATCGAGGCTACTCCCCAATGACCCACTCCCGTTGTCTCCGGATGTCCAAGCTGACGCTTGGTCTCGTGGCTGCACTTGCCGCCGCTCCCGCCTTCGCCCAGAGCACCTCTTCCGGTGTCGGCGGTCAGGTCACGTCGGCTGCAGGCGCGCCTGTCGTCGGTGCAGAAGTCACCATCACGCACACCGAGTCGGGCACCGTCAGCCGCGCCACGACCGATGCATCGGGTCGTTACAACGCGCGCGGCCTGCGCGTGGGTGGTCCGTACACCATCACCATCAACAAGCCGGGTGAAGGCACGCGCACTGAAGAAGGTGTGTACCTCGGCGTCAACCAGATCGGTACCGTCAACGCGGCACTGACCGGCGACCTCGCTGCGACGAACCTTGATGCCGTGCAGGTGACTGCCGTGGCCGCAGGCTCGGAAGTGTTCAGCGCCACCAAGATGGGCTCGGGCACGTCGATCAGCCAGGAAACGATCGAAGCCATGCCGTCCGTCGGCGGCAACATCCAGGACATGATGCGCCTGGATCCGCGTGTCGCTTTCGTTGACCGTGCTTCGGGCAGCATCAGCGCCGGCGGCCAGAACCCGCGCTACAACGCCGTCCGTATCGATGGCGTGAACGCCAGCGACACCTTTGGTCTGGAAGGCAACAGCTTCCCGACCCGTCGCCAGCCGGTTTCGATGGAAGCCATCGAAGCCATCAACGTCGACCTGTCCAGCTACGACATCACCATCACCGGCGCCACCGGCGCTGTGGTCGATGCCGTGACCAAGTCGGGTACCAACGAATTCCACGGCTCGGTCTACGGCTACATGCGTGACGGCAGCTGGTTCGGTGACAACCCGGGTGGCGGCAAGTTCAACGGTTTCGAAGACGAGAAGACCTACGGCTTCACTCTCGGTGGCCCGCTGGTGAAGGACAAGCTGTTCTTCTTCGCCAACTATGAGAAGTTCGAGCAGTCCGCTCCGGGCGCCGACATCGCCGGCAGTGCCATCGGCGCCGGTACCATCACCGATGCCCAGATCGCCCAGGCCCAGCAGATCTTCCAGGAACGCTATGGCGTGTCGGCGGGTAGCTACGACGCCGCTTCGGACACCAACCTCGAAGAATACGCGCTGAAGCTGGACTGGAACATCACCGACAATCAGCGTGCGAGCTTCCGCTACAGCAAGCTGGAGCAGGACAAACTGCGCATCAATGGCTACGGCCAGACCACCGGCGCGTCGATCAGCTCGTACTGGTACCAGCACGACAAGAAGATCGAGTCCTACGTCGGCCAGCTGTTCAGCGACTGGAGCGACAACTTCTCGACCGAAATCAAGGCCAGCTACCGCGATTATTCGGCCATCCGTACTCCGTCGGCTCCGGGTACTCCGGCGATCCTGATCGGTTTCGGCGGTCTGAACTCGAACCGTGAGTCGGTCGCCAATCCGACCCTGTACCTGGGTACCGAAGCCAACACCCAGTACAACGAGCTGTACACCAAGACCTGGAACTACTTCGCCTCCGGCACGCTCACCCTGGGCGACCACGACGTGAAGTTCGGTGCGGACTACAGCAAGAACGAAATCTACAACCTGTACGCGCCGAACGTCGATGGGTACCTGGTCTACAACGGTATCGAAGGCTTCCGTAACAACACGCCGGTGGTCAGCACCTGGCGTAACCCGGTGGATGGTGGCGTGGAGAGCCTTGCGGCCGACTACGACTACACCACTCTGGGCCTGTTCGTACAGGACACGTGGTACGTCAACAACAACCTGACCCTGACCCTGGGCGTGCGTGCGGACAAGTACGACACCAACAAGGACACGGCTTATAACCAGCGTGCCAGCGAGTTCTTCGGTTACGACAACCGTTCGATCGGCGACAACGGCTTCATGGTACAGCCGCGCGTCGGCTTCAATTACACCTTCGACAGCGATCGCCCGACGCAGATGCGTGGTGGCGTTGGCCTCTTCCGTGGTGAAGCGCCGCAGGTGTGGCTGGGCAACATCTATGCCAACAACGGCGTGAACTTCACCCAGGGCACCGATTACCCGTACAACAACCGCAACCGTCCGGCACAGCAGGTCGTGAACTTCGTCTCCGACGATTTCCGCACCCCGTCCGTGTACAAGGCCAATCTGGCGTTCGATCACGAACTGCCGTGGAACGGTCTGGTCGCATCGGCCGAGCTGCTGGTGACCAAGGTCAAGGATGGTCTGTACTTCAAGCGCCTGGAACTGATGCAGCCGAGCTACACCGGCGGTCCGGACGGTCGCAACTTCTACTGGGGCAACGTTGCCAACGCCTCGACCTCGAAGTCGACCACTCCGAGCTGGGTGAGCGATGCCGTGCTGCTGGACAACACCGACAAGGGGCGCACCGCGCAGTTCACCGTGTCGCTGGCCAAGCCGTTCAGCCCGGACAGTGACTGGGCTTGGAACCTGGGTTACACCTACACCGATGCGAAGGAAGTTGCCAGCAACAGCTCCTCGGTGGCGACCTCGAACTGGAACAACAACTACATCTTCCAGGCCAACGAGAACGCGCTGTCGCGCTCGCGTTACGAGATCCGTAACCGCGTTTCCGGCTCGGTGAACTGGAAGCATGCGTTCTTCGGTGACTACGAAACCCAGGTGGGCATGTTCTACGAAGGCCGTACCGGTCGTCCGTACAGCTTCGTCTACTCCAACGACATGAACGGCGACGGCCGCACCTACAACGACCTGTTCTATGTGCCGAAGGGCCGTGGCGACGTGCTGTTCACCGGTGGTGCCGCCATGGAAGAAGCCTTCTTCGCATGGATGGAGAACAACGCACAGCTGAACCGTTACGCCGGCCAGGTGACCCCGCAGAACTCGGCTCGCGCCGGTTGGGTCAACACCTTTGACGTGCGTATCACCCAGCAGTTGCCGGGCTTCATGAAGGGTCACAAGTCCGAAATCTGGCTCGATATCCAGAACGTGGGCAACCTGCTCAACAAGAAGTGGGGTCGCATCGACGACTTCGGCTTCTATGCTGACCAGGGTATCGCCAACTTCCGCGGCATCGACCCGACCACTGGCAAGTACCTGTACGAGTTCCGTGCGGAGCGTCAGGGCAGCCAGAGCGCCACCGTGACCGACAGCGCCTTCGCCAACGCGGATGCGGACGGTTTCAACACCGGTGTGTCGCAGTGGTCGCTGCAGCTTGGTTTCCGCTACAAGTTCTGATGCGTCGGACATAGTGGATGATTGAAAAGCGGCCGGGGTAACCCGGTCGCTTTTTTTGTCTGTAGGAGGGAGGGGCGGCTGGATACGCCTCGGTCTCCATCGTCCGCTCCAATGAGTGTTGTGCTGGGCAGTGCATGCTGTATATTCAATTGGTTGCGCAGAAATCAGCGCAACTGCGACGGCCCAGTG
>DMZT01000022.1 GCA_003484865.1 Stenotrophomonas sp. | reverse complement strand
AGGACTGACGGCGCGCATTCTTCCAGGGATCATTCACTACGGGACAACTCCAGCTTGCGTTGACGCCAGAAATCGGCGTTCTTGATGCCAAGTGCATCGGGGTCGAAGGTCGGATCCAGGCCGAGCTTCTTTTGACGTTCGTAGTCGCGCAGGGCCAGCATCGCCGGCTTCTGCACGATCAGGATCGCGATGATGTTCAACCACGCCATCAGGCCGACGCCGATGTCGCCCAGCGCCCACGCCATGCCGGCATTGTGGAAGGCACCGAAGATCACCATGCCGATGATGCCCAGGCGCAGCAGCAGGACGGTCAGCGGGCGCTTGGCGTTGTTGTTGACGTAGGTCAGGTTGGTCTCGGCCATGTAGTAATAGGCCATGATCGTGGTGAAGGCGAAGAAGAAGATCGCGATCGCCACAAAGGCCGCGCCGAAGCCCGGGATGACGGTTTCCACCGCCGCCTGGGCGTAACCCGCGCCTTCTGCGACACCGGCCAGGCCGGCGAACACGGGCGCGCCGCCCGGGACCGGGGAATACACGTTGTAGGTGCCTGCGGCCAGGATCAGGAACGCGGTGGCGGTGCACACCATCATGGTGTCGAAGTAGATCGCGAAGGCCTGCACGTAACCCTGCTTGGCCGGGTGCGAAACCTCCGAGGCGGCCGCCGCATGCGGGCCGGTACCCTGGCCGGCCTCGTTGGCGTAGATACCGCGCTTGACGCCCCACTCCACCGCCAGGCCCATCATCGCGCCGAACGCGGCATGCGCGCCGAAGGCGCTGCTGAACACGGTGTGGAACATGTCCGGCACGCGGTCGTAGTTGATGATCATGATGACGATGGCCATCAGGATGAAGGCGGCGGCCATGAACGGAACGACCACCTCGGCGAAGTTGGCGATGCGCTTGACGCCGCCGAAGATCACCACGGCCAGCAGCAACGAGACCACGATGCCGATGCCCAGCTTGAGCGCCTGCACCGATTCCAGGCCCATGAACTGACCATCCAGTGGCCCGCACAGCGCACCGCCGCGGCAGGCATTGATGATGCTGTCGGCGATGGCATTGGCCTGCACGCCCGGCATCAGGAAGCCGGCGGCGATGATGGTGGCCACGGCGAAGGCCAAGGCGTACCACTTCAGGCCCATGGCCTTTTCGATGTAGTACGCCGGGCCACCGCGGTAGCGGCCTTCGGCATCCTTGGTCTTGTAGATCTGCGCCAGGGTGCATTCCACATACGAGGTGGACGCACCGAGGAAGCCCATCACCCACATCCAGAAGATCGCACCGGGGCCACCGAAGGCGATCGCGGTGGCCACACCGGCGATGTTGCCGATGCCCATGCGCCCGGCCATGGACATGGCCAGCGCCTGGAACGAGGACACGCCCGCCTCGGATTTCTCACCCTGCACGGTGAGCCGGCACATCTCCACGAACCCGCGGATCTGCATGAAACGGGTACGGGCACTGAAGTACAGGCCTGCGGCAAGACACAGGAAGATCAGGGCTTTGCTCCAGATGATCCCGTTGATGAAACTGACTACTTCTTCCACGCGCTCTCTCCAGTCGGCGGAAACAAAAGGAACGTCCCCGTCGGCTGGGACCCGGTCGATTCTCCACGATCCGCGCCGGACTGCGTAGTGGCAATTTCGATGAATGGGCGGCAATGCCGCCCATTCGGGTCAGGCATGGCCGCCGACCGAGGGGGTTTCCGCTTCCTGGCGGGCCAGTTCACGCGCCACGGCTTCCGGCGAGCGGGTGTACGGGGCCAGCAGCGAGTAGAACGCCGGCACCACGAACAGCGACAGGAAGGTGGACACGGTCACGCCGAAGATCACCACCACGCCGATCGTGCCGCGGCTGGCCGAACCCGGGCCACCGGCCACCACCAGCGGGATCGCACCGACCACGGTGGCGATGGAGGTCATCAGGATCGGGCGCAGGCGCACCATCGCCGATTCGACGATGGCCTGGTGCACGTTGCGGCCCTCATCGCGCAGCTGGTTGGCGAACTCCACGATCAGGATGCCGTTCTTGGCCGCCAGGCCCACCAGCATCACGATGCCGATCTGGCTGAACAGGTTGATCGTGCCACCACTGACATACAGCCCCAGCAGCGCGCCGAGCACGCCCAGCGGCACGGTGAGCATGATCACCAGCGGGTGGATGAAGCTCTCGAACTGTGCGGCCAGCACCAGGAACACCACCAGCAGGGCCATCGCGAAGGTCAGCAGCACGGCGCTGCCGGCGTTCTGGTACTCGCGCGATTCGCCCTTCCAGCTGATCTGCGCATGCTGTGGCAGCTCCTCGCTGGCCACCTGCTGGGCCCAGGCGATGGCCTCGCCCAGCGGATAGCCCGGGGCCAGGCCAGCGTTGATGGTGATCGAGCGCAGCCGGTTGAAGCGGTTGAGGCTGCCGGCTTCGGCCACTTCGCTGAGCGTGACCAGGTTGGACAGCGGGACCAGTTCGCCGCCACTGGCGCGCACGCGGATCGCGGCCAGATCCGACGGCGAGGCGCGGCCGTCGCGGCCGGCCTGGACCAGCACGTCGTACTCCTCGCCGTTGTCGACGAAGGTGGTGACGCGGCGCGAGCCCATCATGGTTTCCAGCGCGCTGCCGATCGCGGTGACCGATACGCCCAGATCGGCCGCCCGCTGGCGATCGATGTTCACGCGCATCTGCGGGCGGGTTTCCTTGTAATCCGAGTCCGCACCGACCAGGCCAGGGTTGTCGGCCATGCGCAGCAGCATGCGGTCACGCCACTGCGCGATCTCCGCGTACTCCGGGCCACCCAGCACGATCTGGAACGGCTGGCCCTGGCTGCGGACCAGACCACCCCCGACCTGGGTGCGCACGCGCACGCCCCGCAGATCATTGAGGTGGGTCTGCAGCTCGGCCGCCACATCCGGGGTGGAGACATCACGTTGGCGCCAGGGCTGCAGGAACACGCTGATGCGGCCGGTGTGCATTTCCTCGCTGGAGCCCCAGCCGCCGGGCACGCGCGGGTTGGCGCGCACGATCGGCTCATCTTCGCCGACGAAGCCGGAGACGATCTTCTCGACCTGCTGGACCTGGCCGACGGTGTAATCGAAGCCGGCACCTTCCGGGCCATCGATCATGATCTGGAAGGAGCCACGGTCTTCGGCCGGGGCCAGCTCGGACGGCAGCACCTTGAGCAGCAGCGCGCTGGCCAGCAGCGACAGGATCATCACCACGATGTAGACCCAGGTGCGGGTCACGTGCGCTTCCAGGAAGCGCCCGTAGGCGGCCGACAGCCGATCCAGGTTGCGGTTGATCAGCCCGTGCAGGCCCTTCGGTGCCTGGCCGGTATGCGGCTTGAGCAGCTTGGAGGCCATCATCGGGGTCAGCGTGAGCGACACGAACGCCGACAGCGCCACCGCCGCGGCCAGCGCCACGGCCAGCTCGCGGAACAGGCGGCCGGTATTGCCTTCCAGGAAGCCGACCGGCAGGAACACCGCGACCAGCACCGCGGTGGTGGCGATCACCGCGAACGCCACCTGGGTGGTGCCGCGCTTGGAGGCGACCAGCGGCGGCTCGCCCAGATCGATACGGCGTTGCACGTTCTCCACCACCACGATGGCGTCATCCACCACCAGGCCGATACACAGCACCAGCGCGAGCAGGGTCAGCAGGTTGATCGAGAACCCGAAGGCATACAGCGCGATGAAGGCCGCGATCAGGCAGACCGGCACCGTTACCGCGGGAATCAACGCCGCGCGGAAACTGCCCAGGAACAGCCAGATCACCGCCAGCACCAGCAGCATCGCCTCGACCAGCGTGGCGTAGACGCGATCGACCGCGGCCTCGATGAAGGTGGTGTTGTCGAAGGCCACGAAGATGCGGGTGCCTTCGGGCAGCGTGCTGCTGATCCGGTCGGCTTCGGCGCGCGCTTCGCGGGCGACATCCAGCGCGTTGGCGGTGGAGGTCTTGACGATGCCCAGGCCGATGTTCGGCTCACCGTTGCTGCGGTAGTACGCGCGGCGTTCGGACGAGGCCAGTTCGATCTTGGCGACATCGCCCATGCGCACGACGTACCCATCGGCGCCCTTGCCCAGCGGAATGCCGGCGAAGTCTTCCGGTTTGACGTAGTTGCGCTCCACGCGCAGGGTGAAATCGCGGTCGGCCGATTCGATGCGGCCGGCCGGCAGTTCCACGTTCTCGTTGCGCAGCGCACTTTCCACATCGCCCACGGTCAGGCCGCGCGCGGCGAGCTGGTCGCGGTCCAGCCAGATCCGCATCGCATAGCGCTGGCGGCCACCGATACGCACCTGGGCAACGCCATCGAGGCTGGAGAAGCGGTCGACGATGTAGCGGTCGGCGTAGTCGCTCAGCTCCAGCGTATCCATCGAGGTCGAGCTCATGTTGAGCCAGATGATGGGATCGGCGTCGCTCTCGACCTTGGCGATTTCCGGCGGACGCGCCTCTTCGGGCATGCGGTCGGCAACGCGGCTGACCGCATCGCGCACGTCGTTGGCGGCCGCTTCGATATCGCGGTTGGAGGTGAATTCGATACTGACCTGCGAGCGCCCGTTGGAGCTGCGCGCGTTGATCGTATCGATGCCTTCGATGCCGGCCAGCGCATCTTCCAGCACCTGGGTGATGCGGCTTTCGATGACCGCTGCCGACGCGCCGGTGTAATCGACCGAGACCGAGACGATGGGCGGATCGATCGCAGGCAGTTCGCGCAGGGTCAAGCGTGTGAATGACATGAAGCCCAGCACGACCAGCAGCAGGCTCATCACCACGGCGAAGACCGGCCGCTGGATGGAAACGTCGGAGAGCTTCATCCGGCAGTATCCGGTTCGGCCGTCGTAGCGGCGGCCGGCGCGATCGGCGCGACCGGCGCAGCTTCTTCGGCCTGGATCTTCAGCCCCGGGCGCAGCTTGCCGGTGCCGTCCACCACGATGCGGTCGCCGGCGGCGAGCCCCTCACGGATTTCGACCACGCCGCTGCGGCGCGCGCCGGCGGTGATGTCCACGCGCTCCACGACCTGGTCCGGCGTGACCCGGAACACGTAGGAATCGCGCCCGACCTGCACCACCGCGATTTCAGGGATGACCAGCGCCTGGCGCTCGGGGCGGAACATGCGCACATCCAGCAGCATGCCCGGGCGCAGTGCGTGATCGGCATTGATGAAATCCGCGCGCACGGTGACCGCACGCGTGCCCGGATCCACGCGGGTATCGATGGTAGCGACCTGGCCTTCGAAGTTGCGGCCCGGATACGCCACGCTGGTCGCATTGACCTTGTCACCGGTGCTCAGCGAAGCCAGCTCGGCTTCGGGCACCTGGAAGTCCACGTGCATGCGCTCGATGTCATCCAGGGTGGTGATCGCGGTGCTGGGGGTGACCAGCGAACCGGCGCTGACCTGACGGATGCCCAGCACGCCGGCGAACGGCGCGCGTACCCGGCGGTCGCCGATGTCGGACTGCATTTCGCGCACGCGGGCGTCAGCGGCATCGCGGATGGCGCGCTGCGTGTCCAGCGTGGAGCTGGCCACCAGCTGCTGGGCGGCGAGTTCGCGCTGGCGCTTGTACAGCTGGTCGGCTTCCAGGAACGTGGCCTGGGCCTGCAGCAGCGCAGCTTCCTGGGCTTGCCCGCGCAGGGTCACCAGCGGCGTGCCGGCACTGACCTGCTGGCCACTTTCGAAGTGCACCGTCTCGATGATTTCGCTGACCTTGGCGGTGACCGTCACCGACTCGCGCGCCTTGGCCGTGCCCAGGGCCTGCAGCGTGTCGCTCCATGCCGAAGCCTTCACCACCTGGGTGGTGACCGGTACGGCGTCTGCCTGCCGGCGAGCGGCCTCGTCTTTGCTGCCACACCCAGCCAAAGCGACCAAGGCGATGCCAGCGGCGAAGCGCGCTGCGATGCGTCCCAACATGTAATGCAATCCCGGTTGTTTCTCGACCGCCGAGTGTATAGAGGGGTCGAGCCGGGGCATATGTGCCAAGCGTTTACCGGCCTCTTCACATCTGCCGGTGACGGGCGAAGGCCTTTCCGTGCTGGGGCCTGCGCAGGATGTATCGCCATGTATCGACAGATCG
>DMZT01000180.1 GCA_003484865.1 Stenotrophomonas sp. | reverse complement strand
CGCCAACGCAGTACGAAAAACCCCGCCGGAAGGCGGGGTTTTTTTGTGCGCGCATCACGGGCTCACAGCGCGCTGGTCGGCGCCTGGATCTCATCCTCCAGCCAGCGCAGGAATGCCGCGATGGCCGGGTTCTCCTCGGCGCCGGGCAGGGTGACGGCGTAGTACGCAAACCGCGTCGGCCACGGCTGATCCAGTACGACGGCCAGCCGCCCGCTGGCGACTTCGGCTTCCACATACAGGTCACGCACCAGCGCGATGCCCTGGCCCGCTTCTGCGGCGCGGATCAGCAACACGTCATCATCGAACGCCGGGCCACGTTCGATGCGCGGATCGGACGGCAGGCCGAGCGCGCGGAACCACAGCGACCAGTCACTGCGGTCTGAATCCTGCAGCAGCGGGTACTGCAGGCAGTCCACCGCCGAGTGGATGGGTGGACCGTCGGCGAGCAGTGCCGGGCAGGCCACCGGCAACAGCACCGGCGCCGCCAGCGGGCGTGAGACCAGGCCGGGATACTCGCCGAGACCGTGGCGGATGGCGATGTCGATGCGATCGCGACGCAGATTCGCCAGCGCCGATGAGGCCTCCACACGCACTTCGATCGCCGGGTGGCGTTCGGTGAACCGGCCCAGCCGTGGCACCAGCCAGGAGGCGGCGAAGCTGGGCACGGTGCTGAGGGTGAGGGTCTGCCGCGCGTGGATGGCGTCCAGCGTGGCCATGCTGTCCTGGATCTGATCGAACGCGCGCAGCAGGGCAGGGTGCACCTGTGTGCCGGCCGGGGTCAGTGCGACCCCGTGAGGGGTGCGGGTGAACAGCACAACGCCGGTGCGCGCCTGCAGCAGTTTGAGCTGCTGGCTGATCGCCCCCGGGGTGACCCCCATGACCGCAGCAGCGGCCTTGAGGCTGCCATGACGACCGGTTTCGACGAAGGCGCGCAGTGCGAGCAGGGGAAGGACGGCGCCCATGACCTTAGATTTTCTCTCTTGGCAGTGCAGGAAGAATCGTTCTACAGAGCGCGTTGGCCTGCGTAGCATCGTGATCATGTTGAATCGATGTCGTTTAGTCCAGCTGCATTGATCCAGCCCTGCTACGCGAACCCCGCCCGCTGTTCCGCCTGCCAAGGAGACCGCTGTGTCCCCCGTTTCGCTGCACCTGTACACCGACAGCTCGCCCAACGGCTTCAAGATCACCATCGCGCTGGAAGAACTCGGCCTCCCTTACGTACTGCATCACGTGCGCATCGACGAAGGTGAGCACCGCCATCCCGATTTCCTGCAACGGCATCCGCACGGCCGCATTCCGGTGCTGGTCGACGAGGCGACGGGTATCACCGTGTTCGAATCCGCCGCCATCCTGCTGTATCTGGCCGAGCAGAGCGGACGGCTGTTGCCCGACGCGCCACGCGCGCGCTGGGAGGCCATCACCTGGTTGATGTTCCACTCGGCCAGCGTCGGGCCGATCCTGGGGCAGCGCGTGCACTTCGAGATGTTCGCCGACGCACCCTACGCACCCGCCATCGAACGCTACCGGCGCCTGAGCGCCGAGTTCTTCGCCACCCTGGACCAGCGCCTCACAGGCCGCTCATGGCTGGCAGGCGAGGCGTACTCCATCGCCGATATCGCCGGCTATGGCTGGACCCATATCGCCCGGCTCATCGGCTTCGATTTCAGCGCTTACCCGCACGTGACTGCATGGCACCTGCGCATGTCACAGCGGCCTGCGGTGCAGCGCGGCGTGCAGCTCCCCGAACCGGCCACCGGCCCCTGATACAGGAACGACCACGATGACCCTGTTGACTGATATCACCCCGATGCAGGCGCCACTGACCGGCGCATCCGCACCGACGTTCGCCCGCCATGCCGGTTACCAGCGCATGTTCCGCGAGGGGGCGCTGACGCTGGGTGTGTTCCTGCCCCTGCGCTTCTATCAAGGCGACATGCAGGTGCTGGCCGGGCAGGCGGATCTGGTGAGCCAGCTCGACCGTGACGGCTTCGCTGCGGCCTGGGTGCGCGATGTGCCGCTGTTCGATCCGCTGTTCGGCGATGCCGGGCAGGTGTTCGATCCGTTTACCTATCTGGCCTTCCTGGCGGCACGCACGAAGCGGCTGGCGCTGGCCACGGGCAGTGCGATCTTCTCGCTGCGCCACCCGATCGATCTGGCCAAGTCGGCCACCACCATCGACCAGCTGTCCGGTGGGCGCCTGGTGCTGGGCATCGCCTCCGGCGATCGTCCGGTCGAGTTCCCCGCGTACGGTCTGGAGCATGCCGACCGCGGCCACCGCTTCGCCGATTCGGTGCTGTACGTCAGGCAGCTGATGCAGCACGGTCCCTTGCATATCGACTCGCCACTGGGCGCGCTGCAGGGCGTAGAGCTGTTGCCCAAGCCGGTGGCCGGGGCGATTCCCCTGCTGGTGACCGGCACCTCGCGCCAGACACTGGACTGGGTCGGGCAGCATGCCGATGGTTGGCTGACCTATCCCGAGGCAACCCATCACGCGGGCGGACCGCAGCGCCTGGCCGACAAGATCCAGGCATGGCGCCGTCTCATCCCCGACGGTGGCTTCCGCCCGCATGTCACCAACGAATGGCTGGATCTGGTCGAGGACCCGAACCATCCCCGCACGCCGCTCAATGGCGGCTACACGCTGAGAACCGGCCGCAACGGATTGATCGATCTGCTGGGCGAGTGGCAGCGTGCCGGCGTGAACCATGCTGCGCTGGGCATCCAGTTCTCGCAGCGCCCGGCGGCCGAGGTGCTGCAGGAAGTGGCCGAGTACGTACTGCCGTTGTTTCCTTCGCATGACGGGGCGCTGCCGGCCGGCACGCGCTGGTAGGCATGCCCTCCGCTCCGCCATGTGGGGCGGCGCGGCATGTGTCAGGCCGGAGAACGCACCGCGCGCCGACGCTCGCGCCAAGCGAGGCCGAGATGCGCAAGCAGGAAGGACAGTGCGCCGCCCACCAACATTCCCTGCGCGTACGCCATGGGCAGCCATATCGCTGCCGCCGCGCCGAGCGCCATGCCGACCAGGCTGACGGCGGCGGCAACGCGTTGCCGCGCCAGGTGCTGCGCCTGCGCACGCTGACGTTGCTGGACGGCCTCGCGCTTGTCGTCCGGCCGCAGGATGGCCTGGGCGATCGCGTCAGCTTGGGAAGGGGTCATCTACGCATCCTTGTGGTTGATCCTGGCCCGGATCTTCGCCTGTCACCGGGGCGAGGTAAAGCGCGGCGGGGTGTCAGACAAGTCGCAGTAGCGGTATAATTAGCCGCCGTACTATTCCGGATCCGCCTGCATGCTGGAAATCAAACACCAGGCTTTCCTGACCGAACTGGCGCGTCGTGGCCAGCCGGATACGGGGGAATTGGCGCTGTGTTTCCAGGTGCTGTCGCTGGCCAGCGCGATCGACCAGGACTGCGCGAGTCGTCTGGCACCGCTGGGCCTGAGCGAAGGGCGTTTCGTGCTCCTGTTCCTGCTGCGCGGTGCGGATACGGCCTTGTCGCCCCACCAATTGGCCGAGCGCGCCGGCGTCACCCGTGCCACCGTTACCGGCCTGCTGGATGGCCTGGAGCGCGAACACCTGGTGAGCCGCCACAGTGATCCGGATGACAAACGCCGCATCCATGTACGGCTGACCCCGGCGGGTCAGGCACTCGCTGCGCAACTGTTCGACCAGCAGACCGACTGGATCGCCTCGCTGTTCGCCGACATCAGCCCCAGAGAACGGCGCACGCTTAGCACGCTGTTGCAACGCGTGTGGTCGCGCACTGACGCAGGACGTGCCGCATGAAACCGCCCGTCACCCGCGAGCGACGCGGACAGCTGGATCGCGGTGAAGCCGAAGCCACGCATCTGACCGAAGTGCTGGCCGTCGATTTCGCCAAGCTGATGGCCAATGTCGCCCCTGATTTGCCCGCGTCGGCGATCACCCCGATGCGCAACGCTGCCAAGCGCGGCATTACCCTGCGCATGCAGGGCGCCGCCACGCTGCTGCGCGTGCACGGACACGGCGATCACGCGCGGTGGTCGCGCCATGCCAGTGACACGGTACGTGGCTGGGCCTGCTATCTGATTGGCAGCGACCCGGGGTTGTCACTGGAGCACAAGCTGGATGCGCTGCGCGCGCTGGCCGATGACGCACACTTCGGCGTGCGCGAGTGGGCGTGGCTGGCCGTGCGTCCGCATATCGTGTCCGAACCGCTGCGGGTGCTCACGCACCTGCACGGCTGGACCACCGACGCCTCGCCCAACGTGCGCCGCTTCGCCTGCGAAGCGCTGCGACCGCGGGGTGTTTGGGCAGCCCACATCGCGCTGTTCAAGCAGGAACCACAGCACGCCCTGCCGCTGCTGCAGGCGCTGTGCTGCGATGCCTCGCGCTACGTGCAGGATTCGGTCGGCAACTGGCTCAACGACGCCGGCAAAAGCCAGCCCGACTGGGTCCGCGCGCTCTGCAGCGAATGGCAGCAGCGGCATGCCGATGATCCGGCCAACACCTATATCCGCAAGCGCGCACTGCGCTCGCTCTGACCTCAAGGAATGCCATGTCGCACATGTTGATCGAGCTGTATACCGCCACCCCTGCCTGGACCGCGCTGGACCCGGTATCGCGCGGGGCGCTCTTCGCCCGCATCGGAGCGGGTATGCAAAACGTGGACCCCGCACGCGTCACACCGGTCGCGATGGGCCGTATCGAGCAGGACGTGCCGCACACCACGGCCGAGCAGTTCTATGCGGTGTGGCAGTGCGCCGAACGGCTGGATGCCGATGCCTTGCTGGCCGCGATCGGGGCCACCGGCTGGCATGAGTACTTCACCACGACGCACGCGGTAGGTGCAGCGGGGAACCTGCAGCAGCATCTGGCTGAGCTGGCGGCGCTGCCGCGGGGCTGATCGTATACGGCGGGTGCGTGGCGGCTGAATGCTCTTCGCAGTTGCGAATGAAACAGTTGGCACCTCCAAACCCCTGTGTTATCAATACTCCCCAATGAACGCACGCCCCGCCAATTCCTACTTTTGGTATTACTTTCCGAAGCCACCGGCGGAGGAAGGCATGCGCTCACCCTGAAGAAACCTTCAGACGCATTCCCGAAAGCCGCCAGCGCACCTGGCGGCTTT
>DMZT01000181.1 GCA_003484865.1 Stenotrophomonas sp. | reverse complement strand
TGCGGGCTGCGCAGCAGGAAGTACGGGGCGTCGGCCGCATCAACGGTGGCGGTCTCGGCCAGCGCATCGACCACGCCGCTGGCGAGCATCTCGTTCATGCCCCACCCCGCGCGCGATGCAGCGCGGCAGAGAGCGCCAGGATCAGCAGCACCGCGCCCACCAGCAGGTACGGTGCGCTCGGCGACCACCGATACAGCAGCGTGCCGATCATCGGCCCGACCACCATGCCCATGCCCTGCACCGAGGCGACCGTACCCGCGGCAGCGCCCTGCTCGTGCGCCTCCACCGAATCGGCCGCCAGCGCCTGGAAATTGGGGAACACGAAACCCATGCCGAACGCGGCGATCGCATAACTGGCCAGCAGCTGCCACGGCACGCTGACCAGCGCGACCGACGCAAAGCCCAGCCCGGAGATCAGCGCGCCGACAAGGATCCAGCGCGTCGGGCGGATGTCCTTGAGCTTCATCACCAGGCCCTGCGCGAAGATCAGGCCGACGCCGACGGCGGTCAGGGCCAGCCCGGCCATGCGTGCGCCGTCTGCCGGGGAGAGCTGCAGGCGGTCAATCGCGAAGAAGCCGACCGTCACCTGCGCGATGGTCACCGAGATCATCGCGGCGAAGACCGCCAGCAACGGCAGGCGCAGGCGCGCATCGCCCAGGCCCAGCGTCGGTTTGGGGCCGGTGTGCGTCGGCGCGACGGGCGGCGTGTTCGGTAGTCGCCACCAGATCATCAACAGCGACAGCAGCGGCAGCAACGCGGCGACATACAGCGTGAGCGAGAGATTCTGGTAGGCGATCCAACCGGCAGCGGCCGGACCCAGCACCATGCCCAGCGCATTGGCCGTGCCAAGCTTGGCCATCACGCTGCCGCGCTGCCCCGGGGCGGCCTGGTCGGCGATGATGGCCGCAGCGGTTGGCGGGACGGCGGCGTAGAACAGCCCGACCAGGGCACGCGTGCCGACCAGTGCCAGCACGGATATCCAGACCGCCGGCGGCGAGGTCAGCGCCACATCCACGAACACCGCCAGCGCTACATAGATCACGGCATAGGCCGCCAGTGCGATCAGCAGCACGCGCTTGCGCCCGACGCGATCGCTGAGTGCACCCCAGCGACGTGCCGACAGCATCCACAACACACCCGCCGCGGTGACCGAGAGGCCAGCGTGCCACTCGGCCAGGCCCAACACCCGCACCACCGGGCCGATCACGGACACGAACGCCATCATCGCCATGGTGCCGAGCAGCGCGGCGGAAACGAGGGCGGGCAAACCGGAAACGACAGGACGTGAAGACATTGAACACCACAGCCAATAAGAAGTTGAACCACGCGGTGCGCTGACGCGCGCGCGGTTCCGCCATCCGGTTGCGAACGCATCACCGCCCTGTGATCTATCAAATGATAACGGCTCGCATTTGCGTTTGATAGTGCAATCTGTATGGGATGTTCATGTGTACAGGAGAGTCCCCCTGCGACAAAAAAGCACTACATATCCGGTTGACGATCCACCTTAACCCCACTATGTTGTGCTCATCGGCTCCCCGCTTCCGCCAGGCCCGGTGCATCGTCGCAACGCCGCGTTGCTGTTTGACGCCCCGTTGCGCCCACCTGACCGGCGCCTGGAAGCATGGCCCGTCGCCACTGATGTGAGCCTGCGGCGACGTATTCCTGCACACGCAGGGCCTGCCCACCAATCACGCCTTCTGTCCGGCTGCCGCACGGCGCTGCCGCGCTGCCTGCCGGGCTCTGCGCCATGCATGGAGAACGCATGAACACCGACGACACCGTCGCTTCGACCCTCACCCCGCCCACGGACACCCCCGTTGATGCGGCCCCCGGCAGTGACACGCTGTGGATCACCAAGGAGGGCGGCAATCGACGCATGCCGTTCGACCAGGCGCGGCTGCAGCGCACGGTGCACAGCGTGCATGCCGAGTTCCCCCAGCTGGACGTGGCCGATTACCTGCGCAGCGTGCTGGGGCAGATCGCGCGGCGGCAGCAGCTCAGCGCCGATGAGATGGTGGACCTGCTGATCCGCGAGGCCGAATCGCGCATCGACCTGACCGCACCGGACTGGGAGCACTTCGCCGCCCGCCTCTACCTGCGGCGGCTGTACAAGCGCGCCAGCAAGAACAGGTTCTACGATGCCACGCTGAAGTACGGCTCGTATGTGGGGCTGCAGGAGAGCCTGGCCGACCGCAACGTCTACTCGATCGACATCCTCAAGGCGTATTCCAAGGACGAACTGGACGAGGCCGGGCAGATGATCGAGCCCGAGCGCGACACCTTGTTCGCCTACAACGGCCTGTACCTTCTGGCCACCCGCTACCTCGCCACCGATCACTCGCGCGCCGTCTACGAGTTGCCGCAGGAGCGCTGGCTGACCATTGCGCTGTACCTGATGCAGCACGAACACGAGCACGGCGACCGCTCGCGGCGGCGGCGCATGCTGCTGGTGCGTGAGGCCTATTGGGCGCTGTCCAACCTGTACATGACCGTGGCGACGCCTACGCTTGCCAATGCCGGCAAGGTGGGCGGCCAGCTGTCGTCGTGCTTCATCGACACGGTGGACGACAGCCTGCAGGGCATCTACGACTCCAACACCGATGTCGCGCGCGTCTCCAAGCACGGCGGCGGCGTGGGCGCCTATCTGGGCTATGTGCGCTCGGCCGGTTCCTCGATCCGCGGGGTGGCCAATTCCTCAGGCGGCGTGGTGCCGTGGATCAAGCAGCTCAACAACACCGCGGTGAGCGTGGACCAGCTCGGCCAGCGCAAGGGCGCGATCGCGGTGTACCTGGATGTCTGGCATCGCGATATCGAGGCCTTCCTCGATCTACGCCTGAACAACGGCGACCAGCGCCTGCGCGCGCACGATGTGTTCACCTCGGTGTGCCTGCCCGACCTGTTCATGGAAGCGGTGGAGCGCCGTGGCGACTGGTATCTGTTCGACCCGTACGAGGTGAAGCGGATCAAGGGCTGGTACCTGCAGGACTTCCATGATGAGCAGCGCGGCCAGGGCAGCTTCCGCGAGAAGTACGAGGAGGTCGTGGCCGACGAACGGATCAGCCGGCGCACCATCAAGGCCATCGACCTGTTCAAGCGGATCATGGTGAGCCAGCTGGAGACCGGCAATCCCTTCATGTTCTACCGGGATGAAGTGAACCGGAAGAACCCGAACAAGCATGCCGGCAGCATCTACTCCAGCAACCTGTGCACGGAGATCCTGCAGAACATGAGCCCCACCCGCATGATCCAGGAGATGATCAGCGGCGACCAGATCGTGACGACAAAACAGGCCGGCGATTTCGTGGTGTGCAACCTGTCCTCGATCAACCTGGGCCGCGCGGTGACGGCCGCACCGGACCTGCTCACCAGTGACGTGCTGGAGCGCCTGGTGCCGATCCAGGTGCGGATGCTGGACAACGTGATCGACCTCAACCAGCTGCCGGTGCCGCAGGCCACCATCACCAACCGCAAGTACCGCGCGATCGGCCTGGGCACCTTCGGCTGGCATCACCTGCTGGCCCTGCAGCAGATCGAGTGGAACGGAGTCCAGGCCGAAGAGTACGCCGATACCCTCTACGAGCGCATCAACTACCTGACCATCCACGCCAGCATGACGCTGGCCAAGGAAAAGGGGCGCTACAGCGCCTTCGTCGGCAGCGACTGGCAGAACGGCGAGTACTTCCGCGCCCGTGGTTATGACAGCCCGGCCTGGCGTGAACTGGCGGCGCAGGTGGGCGTCAACGGGCTGCGCAACGGCTGGCTGATGGCGGTGGCACCGAACATGAGCACCGCCCAGATCGCCGGCTCCACGGCCTCGATCGATCCGGTGTACGGCGCCTTCTACTACGAGGAGAAGAAGGACTTCCGCCGCCCGGTCGCTGCGCCGGGCCTGTCGCTGGAGACCTATCCGTACTACGAGAAAGGCGCCTACCGGGTCGACCAGTTCGCCAGCATCCGCCAGAACGCCCGCCGCCAGCGCCACGTGGACCAGTCGATCAGCTTCAACCTGTACGTGCCCAGCACCATCCGCGCCAGCACCCTGCTCGCGCTGCACATGAGTGCCTGGCGCGAGGGACTGAAGACGACCTACTACGTGCGCTCCAACGATATCGACATAAGCGAGTGCGAATGGTGCAGCAGCTGACGCAGGTCAGCCCCTTGACCTGTAGTGCCGGCCGTTGGCCGGCAACTCGCATCACCCGAAGAGAAACAAGGACACACCCCGATGGCCATCCCCCTCGAACGCATCAAGATCCTCGAACCGCGCCACCCCAACCGCTCCACCGGCATCATCAATGGCCGCACCAGCGGCATCCTCAACTGGAACGACATCCCCTACCCGTCCTTCTACCGGGCGTACAAGGAGCTCTCGACCAACTTCTGGATTCCCGACGAAGTCGACATGAAGGGCGACGCGCGCCAGTACGGCGAGCTCAATGCGCGCGAGAAGAACGCGTACGACTCGATCATTGGCCTGCTCGCCACGCTGGACTCGCCGCAGACGCGCTTCATCTACAACGTCGCCGAGTACATCACCGACCCGGCCGCGCACGCCAATGCGGCGATCATCGGCCAGCAGGAAGTGATCCACAACGAAAGCTACAGCTACGTGCTCGCCTCCATCGCCGGGCTGGCCGACCAGAACCGGGTGTTCGAGATCGCCCGCACGCACCCGACCATCCTCGCCCGCAACGCACCGATCATGCAGTCCTACGATGACTTCATGCGCGAGAAGACCGCCGAGACGCTGATCCGCGCGCTGATCCAGTCCTCGATCCTGGAAGGCATCAACTTCTACTCCGGCTTCGCGTTCTTCTACAACCTGGTCCGCCAGAACCGCATGACCGGCACCGGCAAGATCATCAGCTTCATCAACCGCGACGAGCTGGCCCACACCAAGTTCATCAGTGAGCTGATCCGGGCCATCATCGGCGAGAACCCGGCGCTGCAGGGCGAGCAGCTGACCGCCTACGTGCACGAGGCCTTCGAGCACGCCATCGAGCTGGAAACGCGCTGGACCGGCGAAGTGCTGGACGGCATCGACGGCATCGATGTGGACGAGATGATCCGCTACGTGAAGTACCGCGCCAACAAGATGGCCGGCATGCTCGGCATCGAGAAGCTGTACAGCGAGACCAACGTCAACGTGATGCCGTGGATCAAGGCCTACGCCGACAACTTCACCGAAACCAAGACCGACTTCTTCGAAATGCGCAACGCCAGCTACAAGAAGACCAACTCGGACAACGGCTTCGACGACCTGTAAGGAGGCACGTAGATGCACATCCTGCTGGCCTTCGCCTCATTGAGCGGCAACACCCGTGAGGTGGCTGCGCTGATCCGGGCACGCTGCGAGGCCCTGGGGCACCGTGTGGACTGGGTCGACGTGGATGCCGTTGACGTGGCCGTGGCGCTGGCGGGAGCGCCGCCCGCCCTGTGTCTGGTCGGTTCCTGGACGGACAACGCCGGGCGTACCCCGGTGGAAATGAAGGACTGCGTGGCCGCGCTGCGTGATCGCTTCGGGTTGCCTCTGCCCTTCCCGGTGGCGGTGTTCGGCACCGGCGAGACCCAATGGGGCGAGGAGTACTACTGCGGCGCCGCGCATCGGCTGGCGCGGTTCTTCGGCTCCCCGTACCCGGTGCTGGAGATCGAGCAGATGCCGCACGGCGCCGAAGACACCCACACCATCCACCACTGGACCGACACCGTGTTGGCCCATACCGAGAGCCCTACGACATGCTGACCCTGCACGCCCAGACCGCTGAGGATTACCACGCCGCCGTGCGCGAGCACCCGGCCCTGCTGGTGGATTTCCATAAGGACGACTGCCCGGGGTGCCGGATGCTGGAGATGTCGTTGGCCAGTGTCGCTGGCGCCATCGCGGATGCAGGGATGACGGTGTTGAAGGTCAAGCTGGAGACAGTCGGTGAGGGCTTGTTCCGGGAGTTGGGCCTGCGCCAGACGCCGACGCTGCTGGTGGTGCGCGACGGTCACGAAACCACGCGGCTGGCGGGGTTCCAGTCGCCGAAGCAGATTCTGGCGGTGCTGGGGGCTGGGTGATGCCTGAGCCAAGGAGGCCCCCGCCAGGAGCAGAGACCTCATTGCGCGTGCGTTATCGCACCGCTGCCGACAACAGCCCACGACGCTTGAACCACCACTCCAACGGCAGCGTCACCAGCGGTGGCACCGCCGCGGCCAGCGCCAGCAGCGCGGCCCACCACGGCCAACGCAGCCGGATCGCGGCGAGCACCGACACAACCACGTAGACCATGAAGGCCACACCGTGCACCGGGCCGAAGATCTTGACCCCGACCGGGGTCGGATCGGCCGCCTGGTACTTGAAGTACATGCCGATCAACAGGCCGGCCCACGTCAGGGCTTCGACGAAGGCGACCGTGGCGAACACGCGGCCCATGGGGCTGATTGGCAAGGCACGCTTCAAGATGGGCTCGGGGTCGTAACGGAAAGGACCCGCATCATAGCCAGCGAACGGTTTTGATGCGAATCATTCTCAGCATGCAGCGCCGGCCCTGCCGTTCACCAGCGTGCACTGATCCGGAAGTCGGCGCGCAGGCTGTCATCGTCCTGCAGCACTTTGTCCAATGGGTGGCCAAGGTCAAGGCTGTAGCTGTAGCGCGTGGCGAGCTGTCCATTCAGGCCGACGCCGACGCTGCTGATGCTGGCCGAGGTGGGATAGTCGCCACGCACCTCGCCGTGATCGAAGAACACATAGACATCGTGCGCCTGCCGATAGGGCCGGTGCAGTTCGACGCTACCGAAATAGCCTTTCACCCCGGAGAGGGTGCCGCGAACATAGCCACGCACGCTGCCGATGCCGCCCACCTGGAACAGGTTGCTTGAGGGCAGGAAATCGCCGTTGGTGAACTGCCATCCCAACTGTGCCCGGTACAGCAGGCCGCTGCTGCCGATGCGCTGTGTCCAGCTGGTGGATCCGTTGGCGGTCGTGAAGGCACGCCCCTCGGCCAGCGTCTCATCGGTACGGATGCGCGACACGCCCTGATAGAACGTCCAGTCGTAGCCGTCATTGCGGTAGCCGGTGCTGACACCCAGGGTCACCGTGGTCGAATCGACCTCCGACACCCGCACATCACCGATATCGGACACGGCGTTGCTGCGCGAGACGTTGGCGATGGTGGACAGCAGCCAGTTCGGCGTGGCCACCCATGGCTGGGTGAAGTCCAGACCATAGCTGGTCGACTCGCCAGTGATGTCCAGGGCCCGGTATGCGCCGTCGATGATGTTGATCTGGCTGCGCGACACGCTGGCGCCGACACGGCCGTTGCGCGTGTTGACGATGCCGGAGTAGCCGATGCGCCCTTCCAGGCCACCGCGCGACCACGCCACCGAGCCGGCCAGCAGGTCACTGATACCCGCCAGGCCCCAGAACTGGCCATGCGCACCGTAGCGCTCGCGGCCCGTGGTCTCTACGCCGGAATTATCGACGAACACGCCCCAGTTGCTTCGGTCCGGCACCTCCGCCAGCAGCACGATATCGGTCTGGCCGGCGGCCTGGCCGGGCCGCATCAGTGCGCGCACCTGCAGATCGGTGGTGCGGTTGAGGTAGATCAGTTCATCGCGCAGGCGATCGCTGCGCACCACTTCGCCTACCGGCTGCCGCACCCGCCGTTCCACAAAGCGCACCGGCACCTTGCCCTCCCCGGTCACCTCCAGCGTACCCAGCGTGCCTTCCAGCAGGGTGACGTCAACGCGCCCTTCGTTGATCGACTGCTCGCGCAGAAGCGCGCGTGCCGTACTGATCCCGGCGGCCTCGTAAGCCGCATTGACGTCGGCCACCAGTGTTTCCAGCTCGGCCAGGTGCACCTCGCGCCCCTGGTAGCGGGCGGCGATCGCATCGAGCGTGGCCTTCGGCAGCAGCGCCGATGGACTGAAACGCACCTCGCGGAGCACGAAGCTGCCGCGGACGTCGGCCAGCCCGCTTTGCCCCGCCGGCGCAGTCGCCGGCTGCACCGGGTCCACCACCGGGCGCTCCGGCTGCAACGGCTGGCGCTGCTCGTAGTAGCCGTCAATGCGCTGTGCGGTGTCCTTCCCCGCGGTGCCACTACTGTTCTGTGCATGTGCAAGCCAGGGCAGCAGCGCGCTGCCGATCAGGAACATCCCTCGGTACATGGTGTGTTTTCCGTCGTTCATCAGTTGGGCGCCCCGAGGTTGACCGCGCCGCCCAGGGCCGGAGCCACCACGTCGCGGGCGTTTGCTTCATCACCTTCCGCGGGCGCACGGGCGGGTACCGCCATCTCCGGCGACCGGAGATTGAGCATGCGGCCCATGTAGCGCACCGCGCTTTCGCCCAGGTAGGCCGGCCCGGCCTCGAGGTGGTCGCGGTTGTAGTTCGGGCTGTTCACCCGGACCCCATCGTTGAACCGCACTACATAGGCGTCGGTATCCAGCAGGCGGCCATCGGCTGCCAGGTGGAAGCGACGGTTCAACTGCAACAGCTGCGCGTCCGCCGGGCGCAGCAACGGGCTGGTGTTGTCCATCAGCACCTGCAGTGCCGGGGTGGTCAGCCTCATCGTGCGTTCCACCTGGCCATCGGCGATGGCAACGCGCGCCGAGGAGGACGTCAGCTCTGCCTCCATGGCCTGCAGCGCATCGATCAGCCAGGCATCACGCGGCTGAACATCCACCACGATCCGGCTGGCGACACCGTTGCGGTAGCCGGTCAGGGTCGTCGTCAGCAGGCCTGGGCCAGCATCGGACTGGCTTACCTGCGCCTGCACCTCATCGGCGGCCAGGTTCAGGCGGGTATCGACCATCGCCTGTGCCAACGACAAGGTGTCGCGCGCGGCCAGCTGTGCAGACGCCGCCTGCAACTGCCCGCCGGCCAGCGAACCGGCCCGGGCGTCCATGTAGGCCGTGGTACCGGCGCTGGCCCGCCCGAAGCCGATGCTGCCGCCCGCAAGGATGGACTGTGCGGCACCGCTGCGACCGTCATCGAAATGGATATCCCCACCCGCCTGCAGCGCTGCATCGCCACCGGCCTGGTAGAGACCCCATTGCTGGCTGCCGCCGCTGGTGGCCACCAGGTCGCTGCCGGCGCGGGCAGCTTCGATCCGGATATCGCCCGCGGCCTGCACCCGCAGCGCCTTCCCTGCATCCACCTGCCGGCCCTGGACATCCGAGCCGCGCGATGCCAGGGCGATACCGCCGGCCGCCTGCAGGGCGTCGAACCGCAGCGCTTCGCTGGAGGACAGCCCAAGATTGCAGCCCACGTTGAGCGTGCCGATGACCAACGCGACACCGGCATCGCCGCGGAAGTTGCAGCCCACGGTCACCTCATCGGCGGAAAGGTCGGTGCCTGCGATCCAGTCACCATCCACACCGATCACCGCCGTGCCTACATCAATGGACTGGCCGGCGCGCAGCGTCATCGAACCGTCGACCGCCGCGCTGACGAGGGTGATAGCGCCGCCGGCATCCGCCACCAGGTCACCGCGGCCATCGAAATGCTTGAGGCGGGTATCGCCACCGCTGCCGACCTGGGCGTTGCCGCCGATGCGTGCCCTGCCAACATCCACGGTACCGCCAGCGTTCAGCCCCAGTGACTGCGCGACCGTTGCACTGCCAAGCTGCACATCCGTGCCGCCATCCAGGCGTGCCTGCGCGCCCACTGCGGCATCGTCGATGGCCAGCAGACCGCCAGCGTCCGCGATGAGGTCGCCCTTGCTGGTCAGCTGCTGAATCTGCAGCGCACCAGACGCCTCCAGCTGCATCGCCGCCCCGGAAGACAGTGTCTGCGCCACCAGCGCGGCACCGCTGGCCGCGTTCATTGCGCCCTGCGCCTGCAGTTCGCCAATGCCCATCGCCCCGCCGCTGCGAAGCTGCGCATCGCCGCCGACCGTTGCGGTACGCATATCCAGCGTGCCGGCCGCGGCAACGTTCAGCGACTGCCCGACCACCGCCTGGCCCAGGCGCACATCGGCGTCACCTTCGAGGCGCGCATCACCCCCGGCCACCGTATCGACGATGGCGAGCAGCCCACCTGCCGTGGCGGCAAGATCGCCCCCGCTGCCCAGCTGCTGCACATCCAACGCATCGGACGCCTCCAGCTGCATCGCCGCACCGGAAGACAGTGTCTGCGC
>DMZT01000177.1 GCA_003484865.1 Stenotrophomonas sp. | reverse complement strand
CAGCGAGGCCGCCGCACCGGCGCTGGAACCGGCCCCGGCCATGCCGTCGCCCGCCGCAGGAGCCCAACTGCAGTACCGCAGCGCGCCGCCACCACCGTATCCGGTCGCGGCGATCCGCCTGGGCCAGCAGGGGACGGTCCTGCTGCGCATCCGGGTCGACAGCCAGGGCAACCCGGTGGCGGTCAGTATCGAGAAGAGCAGTGGCTCGCGCGTGCTCGACCAGGCCGCACGCCAGCAGGTGCTGCGTCACTGGCGTTTCGTGCCAGCCCTCGTCGATGGGCAGACCGTCGCCGCCGATGGCCTGGTTCCGGTCGATTTTTCGTTACCGCGCTGAGTGAATGGGAGCCCCGTCAGGGGGCTCCCCATTCACAAACTGAGACGCACAGCATCTTTTCCCAATTAAGCAATTTTTCACTCTTGCGTCACACGACGGAAACCTAGATTGGCGCCGTTGCCACAGTTCTGGTGTCGACTTATTGACATCTAGGTTTTCCCAGTCAGGAGAGAAGCTGTGAAACACCCGACCCAACGCCGCGACGACAGCCGCCGCAATACCCTGGCCCATTCCATTTCCACGATCCTGACCAGCGGCGCGCTGCTGCTGGTAGGGGCCATGGCGTCGTCCTCCGCGTTCGCGCAGGAGCAGGCGACCAACCTTGACCGGATCACCGTCACCGGGTCGAACATCCCCCGCACGAACACCGAAACCCCCTCCCCCGTCCAGGTGGTCACCCGCCAGGAAATCGACCGTACCGGCAAGACCACGGTCGCCGAGTATCTGCAGACCCTGACCGCGGACGGGTCGGGCTCCATTCCCAAGACCTTCGGCAACGGCTTTGCCGGCGGTGGCGCAGGCATCTCGCTGCGCGGCCTGGGCGCCGGCTCCACGCTGGTCCTGTTGAACGGTCGCCGCATGGCGACCTACGGCCTGGCCGATGACGGCCAGAAGGTCTTCACCGATCTGAGCACCATTCCGCTGGATGCGGTCGAGCGCATTGAAGTCCTCAAGGACGGCGCTTCTGCGATCTACGGCTCGGACGCCATCGCCGGCGTGGTCAACATCATCCTGCGCAGCGACTTCAATGGCGCGATCCTGCGCGCCTCCTACGGCCTGTCCGGTGATAGCGATGGCGACGCCAAGAAGGCCACGCTGACCGCCGGTACCGGCGACCTGGCCACCGATGGCTGGAACGCGTTCTTCAGTTTGGACGTGGGCAAGACCGACGCGATCAAGATCAGCGACCGCAAGAACCGCAAGTGGATCGGCACCGGTGATATCCGCCCGTGGGGCTATGGCAACAACGCCCAGTTCCTGGGTGGCGCCGCGCTCTCTGGCGGTACCCGTGGCGGTGTGGGTCCGAACGGTTCGGTGTTCGACGACCGTGCGGTGACGGATGACGATCCGGCCTTCCTCGTCGCGCTGCCAGGCTGCGCCGGCTTGACCACCATCCCCGGCCAGAACGATGTCACTGCCCAGCAGCAGGGCTGCCTGTGGGATCCGGCCCAGCTGTACCGTGACCTGACCCCGGAAGAGAAGTACGTCAACGTGTTTGGTCGCGCCAGCTTCGCCTTCGGCGAGGGCGGTGAGATCTACACCGAAATCGGCTACTCCAAGAAGGAAACCACCTTCAGCAACACGCCCTCCGGCGTATCCGGTGGCTGGGGCTATCCCGGCGGCCCGGTCAACGCCAACAGCGGCGACGGTGCCACGGTGCTCAGCCCGACCCACCCGGACAACCCGATCCCGGGCCAGGCCTCGCGCCTGCGTTACTCGGCCTGGGATGTCGGCCCGCGTGTGACCGAGAACACCAACGAGTTCAACCGCTTCCTGGTGGGCGTCAAGGGCAACTGGGGCGAGTGGAGCTACGACACGGCCTACCTGCATTCGGGCACCGACCTGGTCAACAAGCGTACCGGCTTCCTGAACTACGACGCCGTGCGTTGCGTGCTCGGCAATCCGGCCTGCCCGGCAGGCGTGTGGCGCATCGGCGACAACGCGGGGCTGAACTCACAGGCCCTGTATGACTACATCTCGCCGGACATCAGCGCACGCGCCAAATCCAGCCTGGACATGTTCGACTTCACCGTGTCGCGCAGCCTGATGGACCTGAAGGGCGGCCCGCTCGGCCTGGCGCTGGGTACCGAATGGCGCAAGACCAGCAACAGCCTGACCCCGCAGACGTTCACCGACCAGGGCCAGATCATCGGGCTGGGCTACTCGGCCTACGACGGTACGCAGAACGTCTACGCCGGCTATGTCGAACTGTCCGCCCCGGTGCTGGAGCAGTTGGAACTGTCCGGCGCGGTCCGCTACGACAAGTATGAGAGCGGCGAAGGCAAGGCGACGCCGAAGGTCGGCATCAAGTGGACCCCGGCCGACTGGATCGCAGTCCGCGGCAGCTATGCCGAAGGCTTCCGTGCCCCCAACCCGGCCGAGAACGGCGACGGCGGCCTGGCAGCGTTCTCCAATGCTGCCGATCCCGTGCGCTGCCCCGGCGGCAACCCGGCGCCGGGCGCGAACGATGACGATTGCGGCGCACTGCCGGTCGCCATCATCACCCGTCCCAATGCCGACCTGAAGCCGGAAGAGTCCAAGAGCTACTCGGTGGGTCTGGTGCTGCAGCCGACCTCCAGCACCTCGATGACGGTGGATGCCTGGCAGATCAAGCGCACCAACGAAATCGCCCAGGGCAGTACTGCCGAAGCGATTGCCGCGGGCAACGTGTTGCGTGACAACAACCTGCTCAACGGTGTTCCCGGTACCGGCAGCATCCTGGCCGTCAATACGCAGTACATCAATGCTGCATCGACCCGCGTCCGCGGTATCGATACCGACATCCGCCAGACCTTCGACATCGGTCCGGGCCAGCTGGAGATGGACCTGCAGTGGAGCCATGTGCTCAAGTTCGAGCGCACCGATGCCGATGTGACCGTCGACTATGCCGGCACGCACGGCAACTGCGACGTCACCAACTGCATCGGCACCCCGAAGGACCGCGTCAACTTCGGCACCACCTGGAAGCAGGGTCCGTGGAGCGTCAGCGGCGTGGCCAACTACATCTCCAAGATGGAGAACACCGACTTCCGCGGTCCCGATGGCTCGTATCAGTTCGCCTACGCCGACGGTACCGACGTCGAGAAGATCTCCTCGTTCACCACCTTCGACCTGTCCGGTCGCTGGAACATCACCGAGGCCTTCGAGTTGAACGCATCTGTGCAGAACCTGTTCGACCGCATCGCTCCGCTGGATCCGACCACCTACGGTGGCGTGAACTACAACCCGCTGCACTTCAGTGGCGCGATCGGCCGTTACTTCACCGTCGGTGCCAAGTACACCTTCGAATGAGGTAGCCGCACTTGGGGAACAAGGAGCCCGGGCAGTGCCCGGGCTTTTTGTTTGGATCGCGGCACGCGGGTAAATCGCGGACAAAAAAAAGCCCCGCATCGCTGCGAGGCTTTTTTTCAAATCTTGGCGCCCGAAGTTGGACTCGAACCAACGACCCCCTGATTAACAGTCAAGTGCTCTAACCGGCTGAGCTATTCGGGCGGGGTGCGCATTCTAGCCAGCATCGGCAGGGGGATGCAAGCACTCCGGTACAACCGGCGATAGGGCAACGTTACCAGCAGCCGGAGACGGTCTTCTCGGTGGGCTTCTTGCGCCCTGCCTGATCCAGCGCCAACGTGCCGCACGTGTCCTTGGCCTGGCTTCCGCCGGCCACCGGGACGGCCTGGATACCGAACGTACTCGCTGTCGGATCCTTGTCGAAAGACAGGGTGTAATGTGCGGTGCCATCGCGCGGTGACTGGGTGAACTGCAGCTTGGCGGTGGCGTACGTGTTCTGGACCGTGTGGTAACGCTCCAGGTTCTGGGCCAGCTCCACCAGATCGGCCTTGGCCTGGGCACGCCGGGATTTCCGCACGGAGTCCTGATAGGCCGGCATGGCGATGGTGGCAAGGATGGCCACCACGGCCACCGTGATCATCAGCTCGATCAGGGTGAAACCGGCGACACGGCTGCGGAAGGCGGTCTGCATGGGGGCTCTCGTCATGAAGGTCATCAGCGCACCTGCCGCCAGGACTGGCGTCCGCAGGGGCGCGGCATGTACAGCGGGTCGGCACCCGGTGCACGCAGCACGAAGGTGCACTGGTTGGCCTTGATCAGCTCATCCACCGTGCAGGTGGCCTTGGTCGGGTCGCACGGAGTCAACTTCGGCACGAAGATGTTGCTGTCCTTCACCGGTGGGCCGCTATTGGTGGCCCCGCCCTTGGTCAGCGCGATGCCGCCGCAGTTGCCTGTGCACAGCGAATCGCCCCCGATCTCCTGACTGAGGCCGGTCATCGATCCAGCGCCGGTAAGCAGATCCAGCGAGTACATCCAGTTGGTACCGCCGCCCCCGCCGCAGATCGCCTGACCCGGCTCGTAGGTGGTGAACACCACCTTCCGATCCTGGATGGTCGGATAGCCAACGAAGCGCTCACCGGCCACCACGTCGCCGACGATCAGGTCGGTATACCAGCCGCGCTGGCTCACATAATTGACGGCGTTGCTGCTGACATCCCGCAGCGAGTAACCCCCGCTTCCGGCACGCGAGGTGATCTGCTGCGAGATCAGATCACCGCGTCCGCCAATCGTCGAGGTCATGTTGTCCCAGACGCCGTACAGCGATTGCACCGGCGAAGACGAACTCACGGAATTGTCGTCATTGGTGAAGTACTGGCCGGTACCGAACACGATGTTGTAGCCACGCCCGGCCGCCTTGGAGACCTCCAGGCCCCCCATGATCGGCTGGGCGACGCTGTTGCGGCTGGCGGTGAACAGGGGTGCGCCACTGTAGGCCACGGCCCACTTGCTGGGGTCTGGATCGCGGAGGTCGAACTTCCACAGGTTGCCCTGCATGTCACCGCCATAGACGGTGTCGGCGATCCCGTTGCTGTTGTAGGCCGCCACCGGCGCGACGTTGATCAGGCCGTTGCGCAACGCATAGCCGCTGCCACTGGGCGACAGTCGCTTGAGCACCTGCCCGGTCTGGATATCCACCACGAACAGCACCGGCTTGCCACTGGATGCATTGACGCCGTTGCCGAAGATCGCCACGAACCGCGGCGCGCTCTCAGCCGCACTGCCAGCGACCGGCACGATCACCGGCTTGCCCAGCGCGAAGCCCATGTCCGAATCGGTCTTGCCCGAAACTTCCCACAGCACGTCATCCTTGGTGAAGGCCCCCGGATTGCTGATGTTCAAGCCGAACATCGCGCCATTGCCGACAGCCTTCGCATTGGGCGCCAGGGTGGCGCCGCCGGCACCGGTGGAGCCGACCAGCACGGTATGCCAGGCATCGCCGTAGTAGACGTCCGACGAGGTCAACGCGCCATCCACGTAATAACGATGCGAGTACTTCGGATTGGCCAGCTCGGCCATGTGCTGCAGCGATGCGGATGGAATGAACGCGAAGAGCTCATTGCCGGCCGTTGTGCCGGTGGAGGCATCGAAGGCGTGCAGCATGCCGTCGTTCGCGCCGACATACACCATGGTGCGCCGGCTCTTCTTCGCGGTCAGGTAGTCCTTGTATCGGGTCGCCAGCGTCGCCTTCCAGGCGGGCGTGGAGCCCCACGTGCCATAGCCGTAGTTGTCGGCCGTGGACACGATCTCGGTGGTGGAGTTGACGATATCGCCAAGAATCGAGCCGCGTGAGCGGAAGCCGCTGATGGCCGAGCCCTTCAGGTAGTTCACCAGATCGGCCACGCTGTGCGATCCGAACCACTCGGGAATCGAACTACTGAAACCGATGTTGGACAACTGAGCTGCGCGGTCGGCGCCAGGAATATTGTTCGCCTCGAACGGTGCAGCCGCCACCGGCACCAACGCCCCGCTCCCATCGACCGTGGTCGGCGAAGTCGCCATGACGATGGTGCGACCACTGGAGCTCATCTTGGTCGAGGCGCGCCACAGCTCAACGTCATCGGTACCGGTATCGGACACCTTGCTGGCAACGACATCACCCACCCAGTCGTTGGTGCCCGAGGTCACTTTGTAACTGGCTGATACCGTGAACGAGCCCGCATTGATACGCGCACCGGAGCCACCGCCCGCCACCGGCGCGTCGCCTTCCGCAGCACTTGCGAAGATCGCCTCGAGCGCGGCCTTGAGCTTGGCTGGATTGCGTGCGAGGAAGTAGTTATCCGGCGTACCTGGCACCTTGGTGTCCCACTTGCCACTGGGCACGCCGTATTTGGCGGCGTACCACAGCGGGCTTTCCAGCTGACTGGCCTGCGCACCACTCAACTTGTAGCGAACCAGAGAAGGCTTGGTCCAGTTGTCCGGCGGATTCTCCGAGGTGCTGATCACCGAGCCATTGCTGTCGCCCGGACGCAGCAGCAGGCGCTGCACGTTGGTCGCGCTCGAGCCAACGATGGTGTAACCGGTCAACATCGCATTGCCTGCGTACGCCGAAAGATTCTCAAGGCGCACCAGTACCTCATCTTCGCCGATGGTCGCGCTCAACAAGCCATTGGCGCATTCCGTCTTGTTCTCCGATCGCCAACACATGTCAGCCACGCCCGCCTTGTCCCCGCAGGCAGCACCGACGCAGTAGCTCATCATCGTCACGACGTCGTTGTCATGATCGTTGCCCCACAACGAATCCTCCCACACCAGCGAGAAGCTGCCGGACTTGCCGTCGGCACGATAGGGACGACCATAGACATGCTTGGCACCTACCGTCGACTGCTTGGTGCCGATTCCGACGGCGCCGAGGAAGCAGCTGCGCCAACCCGAATCACTGATCTTGGCACTGCCGGTGTTGTTTGCCTGACACAGCGGCGACAACGAAATCGTGCCGCCGGCAACGCTGATGTCGAACTTGGGCAGGTTCTCCGCCATGGCCACCGTATAGGTGGTCGCGGTCACTTTGTAGTCCGCCGGCTTGCCTGTCAGGCCCGGGCGCAGATCGGTCTCCGCGGCGGCCTTTGCCAACCCTGCCATCAGGTAGCTACCTTCGGTGGAAGGAATGTCCGGACAGATACCGCGGACCAGACTGAGGTTGTCGACGGTGCGGGCTTCGCAGATGTCTTCGTGGGTTCGAATCGACTCGTAGCGGCCAGTGAGTCCGACCCGCCCAGCCATATAGCTTTTGCCGTTGATCCCTTCCGCAGCACCGAGCGCATCCGTTGCTGACACCGCCGAAGCCAGATGGGGCACCGAGCCGACGTTGTCACTGTCAAACGACGGGAGCCCCGAGGACATCACCAGGATGTTGCAGGTGGCGCAGTACGAGTTCCCCCCCGTTGCCGTGCTCCTGTAAGGATCCTTCCATTCGACCCCGGTTGGCAGGCCCGAAAGATCACCGGTATCTCCGTAAACCTTGGTTCCAGCGCCCACGTAACGCAGCGCCTCGGCATACATCTCGGCCAGCGGATTACCCCAGGCACTGCAGTTCTTGGCACCGTCGCCGGAACTGCCCGGATCGAGCAAATGGCCGCGACCCTTGAACCCCTGGCGGTTCAGAATGCTGTAGTCGTTGCAGTCGTTCCAATTGTTGCTCCAGTTCCACTGGTCAATCCGGAAGTTGGACATCGTATTGATGATGCCCTCGGCGCCACTGTTCTTCGCCAGGCAGAGCTGCCCGGTGGCCAGGTTGATCTCATCGCCCGCGTCACAAAGCGTACTGCCATTGCCAGCAATCTTGCCGATGTTCCGGCGAAGCACACCGCCATCGCGAGGACTGGAGTAGGTGCCGGTCACCAGGCCAAAACGAAGACGGCCACTCTCACCATAGCTCTGCAGCAGACCACTAGGCTTGTAGTGATCGTTGGTACCGTCGTTGTACTTGCGGCAGAAACTCTCGCGGTGCGCATCCTTGCCTGGATTACAGACTTCCACCCGGACGTTGTAGTCGGTGGTTTTTTTAGGCGTATCCGAGCCGCCATCACCCGTGCGGCTCACGCCGCATTGATAAAGTGCCGTTGACGCCCATTCCGACCAGACCCCTCCCGCCACGCGCATGAGCGGCGCACCATCCGCACTGATGCTCGCGTTACAGAACGATGCGCTCGCCGTCAGGGGCGTGAAGCTGTTGATATCGTTGCCGGTATAAACCTTGACCCACGCGTGCAGGTCATTGGGGATCTGTGCGCGCTCCAGCACGGTCTTGTTGGCATCATCGGTGGAACGCTGCCCGCCATAGAGGACGTAGCGCATCACGTCCAGCCGGCTCATGGTCACCCAGTTGAGGAAGTTGCCCGACCAGCCCTTGCCACCACAGCTGTGCTTGTTGTCGCCGGTGGCTGCGTTGGCGGCCTTGAACACTCCGGCGTCATAGCTGTAGCAAAGATTCGAATCGAAATAGCCTTCGTACGGGAACTTGTCCTGGTACGTGGTATCGATGATCTTGTCGTCGTCCAGATCGCTGTAATCGCTGTAGGCCTTGTTGAACAGCTGCTCATCGCGCGACATCACCATCATCATCAGCGGCGGCTGGCTCTGTTTGGTATAGAGCGGCTCCTGCGCGATGTCGTAGTCGCCCAACGCGGCGCGCAGCGGCACGACGCGGCTGAGCAGGAAGCCCACCACGATGACAAGGACGCCAATGCGCAGCCAGTTGATCGTGCGCTTGCTGAAATGGAAGCGATCAGAGGTCATGGGATATAGATCGTGTCGACGACCGCACTGGCCGAGGGATTGGTCGGTTCGTCACTGGCCAGTGCAGTGATCTGATAGATGTTGCCGGTCTCTTCGTTCTGGCGCTCACCCACGCGCGCACTGGAGGCGGCGAAGCACTTGTCCAGGCGCCGGGTATAGCTCGCCTTGGCGTCGGAGGTGCCGTCGGCCCAGGTCAGGGGATCGAAGATCGGGCTGCACTCTTCCTGCTTTGCCGTGTAGGTGCCGCCGGCCGCCAGGTCGGTATCGATGGTGTTCTCCAGCGTGCGTGCATCCGCCTCGGCATTCTGGAAGGCCAGGTTGGTGCGCAGGTAGTTGGCCGCCATGCGCTCCTGCATGCCGGTCACCTGCATGCCTGCTACGCCGAGAAGCGCAAGCAGGATCAATATGATGAGGGCGACATACAGCACGGCACCGTTCTGGCGGCGCGGTGCGACAAAGGGTTTTGGACGCGATGCCATGGAAGCCTCAGTTGCCATAAAGGCGATTACGTACGGCGATCGTGGTTTGGTAGACCGTCCGGAAACGACCGTCCGTCGGCGCGGTGAAGGTGACGCCCATGGCCGTCAACGCCGCATCCGCGTTGGCCTGCGCTGCGGCTGACGGATCCGGGCTTTCCAGCACCAGGCCCAGTTGCACCGCCCCGACCCGACGCCACGCATCGGCGGCCGGCGTGATCGAGGCCTCCACGTCGGCAGCGGTTCCCTGCCGATCGATGTAGCCGGTGGGCGGCGAGGCGGCGCTGAGCGAGCGATCCTGCCCATACAGCAGCTGCATGTTGCGGACCCCCTCGACCAGTGCTTCCGGCGCAACCGCGACCAGGGCTTCACCGGGTTTGGCCGAGAAACGCACGCGATAGAGCGAACTCTGCTTGGTGGTGGAGTCGTAGCCGATGTAATAGACCACGCTCTCCGCGCGATACAGCATGGCCTGGCCCGGCGTATAGAGGCTGGTGAAGCTGCCGGTGTTGTTCGGCGCGGACTCGAATGTCACGGTACCGGCAGACCCACTCACCTCGCTTGCCTGGAACATGGTGGCGGTCAGGCAGTCGGCGACACCAAACAGGCCCGGCGCTTCCACACCACTTTGGAGAACGGCCCAACGGCTGCTGTCGAAATTGAACACCGGTTTATCGTCCGTGCCCCCCACCAAGGTGACCGGGACACCATCGGGCACCAGAAACCGCAGTGCGACGATGTCGCTGCCGTCCACCCGATTGGTCAACGCTTCGGCGTATTCCGTCGGCAGCGCCGGGGTGTACTCGATGCCGCCGGTCGACGGTGTGGCACTCAGGGTCAACGGCTTGCCAGGCTCGGTGTCGGCGGCCTCGAAGCCCTGGATGGACTGCATGAAATCCAGCGCCGGGTGGCCGCCGGCATCGAACGTTGTATGCATCGAGCCAGGGCTCTGCACATTGTGACTCTGGTCGTTGACGCAACCGAAGTGGCCGGCCATGCGCAGATCACGCTGCAGGTAGTCCATCGCGAAGCGGCCATTCTCCTGCACGCGCGCCAGCCCCTCCGAGAGGCGCGAGGCCGTGCGCGAAGCGGCGAACACCTGCATCAGGCCCAACAGCAGGACCAGGCCGATGACCATGGCGATCATCAACTCGATCAGCGAAAGACCGCGTGCGCGTTCACGGAGTGACATGGCGCGCATCACAGCTGCGTCCTCGCCGCAAAGGTGGTGTCCGCCGCGTCCAGCCAGCGCTCGTCTCCCCAGCTCACGCTGACCGTCACTTCATCGCCGCTGCGGGTCACCTTGGCACTGGCTTCATCGCCCAGGGCCTTGCCCAGCCGGCAGCGCCAGTCCGTCATGTACTGATCCTTGGTGATCTTGGCGCCGATCGGCGATGTGCAATCGGCCGCCTTGGTGGTCGCCGCGTAGCTGCCTACGTAGGTCGTCGCGGCGACGCGGTTGATCCGGATCTGGTCCAGCAGCTCGTAGCTGAGGTTGGTCGCCTGGGTGCGGAAATTCGCGCTCTGCACGAACCGCACGTTCATCGTCTGCAACAGCGCGAAACCAAGCAGGCCGATGCTCATCACCACGATCGCGATCAGCACCTCGATCATGGTGAAGCCGCCCTGCCCTGCGCGCCGCGCGCCAAGATGTCTTGCCGTCACTTGCAGCTCTCCCGTTCCACACGTACCTGCCCAACGGCCGACAGCCGCAGCGTGCGCTGCAGCGGCAGGTCCCCGCACTCGTCGGGCTTGAGGGTGATGTCCAGCGCCGATGCGGCGCGATTGCGACCCCGGCCGTCGAAGGCCAGCGTCAGGTTGTCCTGGCTGCCCAGCATCTTGGTCGAGCCGGCCGAGTACCGCAGCACCGGCTCGCCGGAATCGAAGCTGCCACTGCCGTCGGCATCGGACCAGACCATCCAGCCGTCGCCCCAGGTATCGCCGTTGCAGCTGGTGCCATCGGATGAGGCACATACCCCGGCCCCACGGGTGTTCTTCAGCGCTTCGCTGCGCGCCAGCGCCAATGAAGCGATCAGCTCGTTGGTGGTGGTGGCCGCCCGGTTCGAGCGCAGCACGCCCTGGAAGCTCGGAAACGCAATCACTGCCAGGATGGCAAGCACCGCGATGGTGACCATCAACTCGATCAGTGTGAAGCCGTTGGACCGGCGCAAAGACATGAAACGCTCCCCAGCGTTGATGACACAGAAGATGAACGTCCCGCCGCCGATCAGCAAGGGGCGGCAGGACGAACGGTCGCCCGGAGGCGACAGGCGTCAATCAGTTGACGCAGATCCAGGCCGACGGCAGGCCCCCTGCCCGCCGCTGGCCCGGCCAGGGCCTCAGGCCATGACCTTGTAGCAGGGCTGGTACTCGCCCGAGATCTTCATGCGGCGCTGCTCGACGAAGGCGCGCAGCAGCTCATCCAGCGCCTGCATCATGTCCGCATCGCCATGGATCTCGAAGGGACCGAACTGCTCGATGCGGCGCATGCCGTCTTCCTTCACGTTGCCGGCCACGATGCCGGAGAACGCGCGACGCAGGTCGGCCGCCAGGGCATGCGGCGGACGGCCGTGATGCAGGTCCAGCGCGGCCATCGCCTCGTGGGTCGGCACGAACGGCTGCTGGTACTCCCACGGAATCTCGATCGACCAGTTGAAGAAGAACGAGTCCTTCTGCGCCAGGCGATGTTCGCGCACGCGCTTGATGCCCTGGGCCATCTTGCGGGCGACGTTGACCGGGTCGCCGATGATGATCTCGTAGCGGCTGGCGGCTTCCTCACCCAGGGTGAGGCGGATGAAGCGGTCGATCTGCTCGAAGTACGGCGCGGCCACGGTCGGGCCGGTCAGGATCAGCGGGAACGGCAGGTCCTTGTTCTCGTCGCGCAGCAGGATGCCCAGCAGATACAGGATCTCCTCCGCGGTGCCGACACCACCGGCGAACACGATGATGCCGTGGCCGATGCGCACGAACGCTTCGAGACGCTTCTCGATGTCCGGCATGATCACCAGGTGGTTCACGATCGGGTTCGGCGACTCGGCGGCAATGATGCCCGGCTCGGTCAGGCCGATGTAGCGCGTGGTGGTCTTGCGCTGCTTGGCGTGGGCGATGGTGGCGCCCTTCATCGGGCCCTTCATCGCACCCGGGCCGCAGCCGGTGCAGATGTCCAGCCCGCGCAGGCCCAGCTCGTAGCCGACCTGCTTGGTGTACAGATACTCATCGCGACCGATCGAGTGGCCGCCCCAGCAGACGACCAGGTTCGGGTCGCCCGGGTTGAGGATGCGCGCGTTGCGCAGCAGCCCGAACACCGCGTTGGTGATGCCTTCCGAAGATTCCAGCTCCGCCGCGTAGGCCGGGCCCATCTCGATGGCCATGTAGGCCAGATCGCGGACCACCGCGAACAACAGCTCGGCCACGCCGCGGATGATCTCGCCATCCACGAAGGCCATCGCCGGCGCGTTGACCAGATCGATGCGCACGCCGCGGTCCTGCTGTGCCACCTGGATATCGAAATCGGGATACAGATCGCGCGCCGCGCGCGGATCGTCCGAGGCGCTGCCGCTGGTCAGCACGGCCAGCGCGCAGCGGCGCAGCAGTTCGTGCATACCACCACCGGAGGCATCGCGCAGGCGCGCAACTTCCGCGCGCGACAACACATCCAGCCCACCGCGCGGGTAGATCCGCGCGTCCTGAACCGGCAGCGTCCGCGCCGGCTTTTCGTTGATCGTCATGTCCATCTTTTTCGCTTTCCTCAAGGTTACCGACTGTACCGCTGCCCCCTTAAAAAGCAAAACGGCCGGGAAACCCGACCGTTGGATGTGTCCTGACCGCGACAGGGGCACTGGGCCGTCGCAGTTGCGCTGATTTCTGCGCAACCAATTGAATATACAGCATGCACTGCCCAGCACAACACTCATTGGAGCGGACGATGGAGACCGAGGCGTATCCAGCCGCCCCTCCCTCC
>DMZT01000179.1 GCA_003484865.1 Stenotrophomonas sp. | reverse complement strand
GCCGAAGGCGCGGGGATAAGGGGAAATGCCGCCGGGGCCCACGGTTTGCATCGCAAACTGTGGGCAGCGCAGGTGGAGATTAAATCTCCACCTGAGCCCCAAGCTCCACGAGCCGATTACCCGGAATCCGGAAGAACCCGGTCGCCGGCGCGGCGTTCCGGTGCATCAGCGCGAACAGTTTGTCGCGCCAGATCGGCATGCCGCGGTTGGCGGTGGCCACGATGGTCTCGCGGCTGGCGAAGAACGTGGTGTCCATCGGGTCGAAGTAGATCCCGCCGTGGTCGCACGAGCGCATCAGCGCCAGCGGCACGTCCGGGGTCTCCATGAAGCCGAAGCGCACGTAGATCCGATAGAACTCATCACCCACCGATTCGATCTTCAGGCGCTGGCCAGAGGGCGCGTACGGCACCGGCAGGGTCACCACGTGCAGGAACACGTTGCGCTCATGCAGCACCTTGTTGTGCTTGAGGTTGTGCATCAGCGCGTGCGGGGCCACCGAGGGATCGGCTGTCAGGAACACGGCGGTGCCCGGTACCCGCACCGGCGGAGCCAGCATCAGGCCCGGCAGGAAGGTATCGATCCGGATGCCATCCTTGCGGATCTCATCGCGCAGCAGCTCGCGGCCACGCCGCCAGGTGCGCATCATGGTGAACAGCACGATGCCCAGCACCACCGGGAACCACGCGCCCTGCAGCAGCTTGGCGCCGTTGGCGATCACGAAGCCCAGGTCGATCACGAAGAAGATCACGCACAGCGGCAGGATCCAGTTGCGTGCCTTCGGCCACAGCGCGCGCGCGACCAGCGCCAGCAGCAGGGTATCGATCAGCATGGTGGCCGACACCGAGATACCGTAGGCCACCGCCAGATTGGAGGAGCTGCGGAAGGCCAGCACCAGCCCGATCACCATCACCGCAATGCCCCAGTTGATGCCCGGGATGTAGATCTGGCCGATGGTGTCGTGCGAGGTATGGGTAATGCGCATGCGCGGGATGTAGCCCAGCTGCATGGCCTGGCGCGAGACCGAGAATGCGCCGGTGATCACCGACTGCGAGGCGATCACCGCCGCCATCGTGGCCAGCACGATCATCGGGTACAGGCCCCACTCCGGGACCGCCTCGAAGAACGGGTTCTTGACCGCTTCGGGGTTCTTCAGCACCAGGGCGCCCTGCCCCAGGTAGTTCAGCACCAGGCACGGCAGCACGAAGTAGTACCAGGCATGGCGGATGGGCTTGGCGCCGAAGTGGCCCATGTCCGCGTACAGCGCTTCGCCGCCGGTCACCGCCAGCACCACCGCGCCGAGGATGAAGATGCCGTGCCAGCCGTGCTCCATGAAGAAGCGCAGCGCCCACATCGGGTTGAAGGCCTTGAGTACTTCGGGGGCATCGACGATGTTCCAGATGCCGATGGCCGCCAGCGAAATGAACCAGATCGAGGTGATCGGGCCGAACAGCTTGCCGATCTTGGCCGTGCCGAAGCGCTGCACGGCGAACACCGCCAGCAGCACCACCACGGTGATCGGCACGATGAAGTTGTGCAGGCCCGGGGCCGCGACCTCCAGGCCCTCGACCGCACCCAGCACGGAGATCGCCGGGGTGATCACGCCATCGCCGAAGAACAGCGAGGCGCCGAAAATGCCGAGGATGCCGACCACATAGGCCGAGCGCGACCCGTTGCGCAGCGTGCGCTGGGTCAACGCCATCAGCGCCATGATGCCGCCCTCGCCGTCGTTGTCGGCGCGCATGATGATGGTGACGTACTTGAGCGTCACCACGATGTTCAGCGCCCAGAACGCCAGCGACAGCACGCCCAGCACGGTGTCATGGTCGCTGTTGAGACCGTAGTGCGGGGAGAACGCTTCTTTCAGCGTGTACAGCGGGCTGGTGCCGATGTCGCCGAACACCACGCCGATGGCGCCGATCATCAGCGCCATGCCGCCGGCCGCGGGCGCGTGGCCGTGCGGGGCCTGGCCGTCGCTGTGCTGGGGGGAAGTGGTGGACATGAGGCTCCGGGCGGACGCGGTCGGTGGTGTCGGTGTCAGGAAATGGCAGGCGCGCGGCTCAGCGCAGCGCCGCCTGCAGGGCCTTGCGGATCACCGTGGCGACATCGTCACCCTCGGCATTGGCATCGCGCGCCATGCGCGCGGCCTCGGTCGGCTTGTAGCCCAGCTGCTGCAGGGCCACGGTCGCCTCGGAGACCGGATCGGTGGCCGGTGACGCACCGGCGATCGGCGCGCCGCCGCCACCGAAATGGGCCGCGCGGTCGCGCAGCTCCAGCACCATGCGCTCGGCGGTCTTCTTGCCGATGCCCGGGATGCGGGTCAGCGCGGTGATGTCACCGGCCTGCAGCATGCGCGCGAACTCGTCCACGCTGACCCCGGAGAGCACGGCCAACGCGATCTTGGCGCCGATCCCGCTGACCTTCTGCACATCGCGGAACAGGCGGCGCTCACCCTCGCGCAGGAAACCGTACAGCGAGACGCTGTCTTCCTTCTGCGCGTAATGGGTGAACAGGGTGACCTCGCGGCCCAGCTCGGGCAGATCGTAGAAGGTGCTCATGGGCGCCTCCAGCTCATAGCCGACGCCATTGACGTCCACCATCAGCCACGGCGGCGCCTTGTAGGCCACGATCCCGCGCAGACGACCAATCATGCAATGTTCCTCATTTCCGGCTCCAGGCCTGGCGGGCATTGACGCCCAGGCGCAACGCCGTCGCCCGGACGTGGGCGTGGGTGATCGCCACGGCCAACGCATCGGCAGCGTCGGCCTGCAGCTTGGTTTTCAGGTTGAGCATGAGCCCGACCATGTGTTGGACCTGTTGTTTTTCCGCGCCACCGCGGCCGACCACGGCCAGCTTGATCTCGGTGGCGGCGTACTCGCTGACCGGCAGGTCGCGCATCACCACGGCCGAGATGGCGGCGCCGCGCGCCTGGCCCAGCTTCAAGGCCGAATCCGGGTTGCGCGCCATGAACACCTTTTCGATGGCCACTTCGTCGGGGCGGTATTCCTCGACCAGGGCGGTCAGGCCGACCACCAGCAGCTTCATCCGCTGCGGGAAGTCATCCGCGCCCAGCAGCACCAGCGGCAGGTGATGCACATGCACCACCTTGCCGGCGGCGTCCACATCAATGATGCCCACCCCGGTGCGCTGCGAACCGGGGTCGATACCGAGAATGCGGGTCATGCGGCACGCACACGGCCGCCCGTGGCCCGGAAGGGACACATGCGGCGGGGATAACAGGGAACGGCGGGAGTCATCATGGTCCGCATTGTCCGCTCACCGGTCGCGCAAAGCGACCGGTGAAGCGCCTGCTCAGGCGTAGGCGTCCGCGCCGAGCTCGGCGTTGGAGAACACGTCCTGCACATCGTCCAGGTCTTCGAGCATGTCCAGCAGCTTCTTGACCTGCAAAGCGGTGTCGCCTTCGACCTTGATGTCGTTGTCGGCGCGGTAGGTGATTTCAGCATGGTCCGGGGTGAACCCGACGGCCTCCATCGCATCCTTGACAGCGTGGTAGCTGTCGGCCGCGGTGACCACGTCGATCGCTCCGTCTTCCGGGTAGACCACGATGTCGTCCGCGCCGGCCTCGATCGCCGCCTCGGTCACGGCTTCTTCGTCCGCACCGGCGCCGAAGTGCAGCACGCCCAGGCGCTTGAACATGAACGACACCGAGCCTTCCGTGCCCATGTTGCCGCCGCATTTGCTGAACGCATGGCGGACATCGGCCACGGTGCGCACGCGGTTGTCGGTCAGGCAGTCCACGATCACGGCCACGCCACCGGGGGCATAGCCCTCGTAGCGGATCTCTTCGTACTCGACGCCTTCCAGCTCACCGGTCGCCTTCTTGATGGCGCGCTCGATCACGTCCTTGGACATGTTCGACGACAGGCCCTTGTCCATGGCCACCCGCAGGCGCGGGTTGTTGTTGGGGTCGCCTCCACCGCCGCGCGCGGCAACGCCGATCTCGCGGATGATCTTGGTGAAAATCTTGCCGCGCTTCGCGTCAGACGCGTTTTTGCGGTTCTCGATGGAGGGGCCTCTACCCATGGGGTGACTCTCGTGTTTCTGTCAGGAACAGGGCGAATTCTACCTGATCCGCCGACCTGCCCGTGTCAGTGCCGGGCCCGATCAGGCGGCGTGGGCCGCGTCGTCCCGGCGGAACCGGCCATCGCGCAGGAAGGCGGCGGTCTGGCGCGCGGCATCCGGCGAGAACACCAGCCCGCTGTGGCTGGCCGGGATCACGCAGTGGTCGGCCAGGCCCGGCAACTGCGTCTCATCCAGCGCCACGGTGCCATCGGAGGCATCGCCACAGGCGCCCAGCAGGCTGCCCAGCCCGTGCGGGACGGAGCCGGCGATCAGGCCGACCTGCGCCCTGCCCTCCCAGGCCGGCAGGCCATCCAGCAGCAGTTCCGAGCTGCGCCCCAGCGCCAGCGACCAGCCGTGATCGCTCAGCGAGCGCGCGGTCACACTGCCACGCAACGGGGAGCCGAGGCAGACCACCCGCGACACCGGCAGGTCCGGCGCGCGCCGCAGCGCCTCCAGTGCGACCAGTCCGCCCAGGCTGTGCCCGACCAGCGAGACCGGGCCGCTGTCCTTGAGCCGCTCCAGCAGTTGCGGCACCGCCACCTCCGGGCCCCCGAACACGCTGGAGTACCCGAAGGTATCCACGGCGAAGCCACGGGCACGCAGACGCCAGGCCAGCGGGCCGACCCACGCGCGCGCATTCCAGATGCCATGCAGCAGTAAAACAGGGGGATTCATGGTGTCAGC
>DMZT01000337.1:20879-24173 GCA_003484865.1 Stenotrophomonas sp. | reverse complement strand
CCCACCATGATTCAGTCGAAAAAGCCTCCGGAAACGGGGGCTTTTTTGTTGGGTTGGGTTTGGGTGGTTCAAGGGCTGCGCAGCGCGACGTGGTCAATTCTCTGGACCAGGCGTCCCGATCTCCATCAAGCGCAGATCTGCCGGCGAAGGAGGCAGGCGATGGAACGAATTGCGCGAGCGGAACACCGATGTGCGATCCACGCTGCCGCACCTCGCGCTCGTTAATAGCCTCCACTAGAATCCGGAGGATTGCCAAGACGCGCCGGTCTCTGGCCCCGCTGGAGATTGTCCGTGAGCTACTGGCAGCTGGTTGAACCAGTCTGGGACACCGTGTCCATTTACGACGGTGCGGAGGTGTTTCTGCATCAATATAATGCCGCCCCGGAAGCATCACGCATTTTGTTCGCCGCGCACTGGTGCCAATCCGAGATCAACAATGGTGGTTTTGAGCAGTTCTTCTCGAACAGCACAGGGGTACTCGCCCCTGAAGGTGCTCGAGCCTTTCGTGCCCTCCACATGCCGCTTACCGCGGAGCTGATCGTCAAAGCGATGGCTGCCTTTGGTCCCCGGTATCCGAGAGAGCGAACCGAGCGCGACCTCGCGATGGACGAGATAGGGGCGAACAGCGATGACCAAGCAGGTCCTTTCCATCATTTGGACGAGGAGTTCTTTGTGCTGGTGGAAACCGAGAACGGAGGGTTCAGGAGTGCGGCGAACGCTTATGCCGTGTCGATGGCGCATTGAACCGCCGTTGCCCTCGGTAGCGCTGCTTCGGTCCGCTCGCGTCCGCTTTTCGGCGATAGCGAAGATCCCCTTCAGCGAGCTCTCCCTGCTATGAGTGCTATTCCACCGCGCCAGCGGCCAAGCTGTCCCAGATACGTCCGTCACGTTGCGCTTCATTGGTGATGTTGATCACCGCCTGTTCGCCCAGACGATCCCGCAACTGCTGCAGATACAGGCTGCGAGGTGTCACCACCTGGCCCATCGATTGCACGATCCCCGCAGGTTCCTCAGGCGGGAATTTCCCCGGTGCAATAGCGCCCACCTGTCCCACGCTCCAGTTCATCGCGAAGGGCGGCGCCTGGATGACGTAGATGTCGTGCTCGGTGTTCCAGAACATCTGCTGCGCGCCCGCCCACCCATGCCCCGTTCCGCTGTACCGGCGGTTCTGTGCCCGCAGCATGTATCCCTTGGTGTTGTCGTACAGCGTGCCGGTGGACCAGCGATGATGTGGACCACTGTCATTGCTGTCACCTACGGCGAGGCAGTCGAGAAACACATTGGGACCGGGTACCCGTGCGCCGATGACGAAGGTATGCCTGCCGCCCTGGTTGTAGCAGCGCTGGATCAGATTGAAGGCGGCGTTGCCCTCGTAAAGGAACACATAGCGGCGGGCGCCTTGGGTTGCGCCATACCTGGGGTCGAGATAGGCAATGTCCTGCAGGGTATTGAACTGGGCGCCGTTGCGGGTCACGAAGCCATGCGACACATAACGCACGGTCACGTCGCGAACCCATGAGTTGTAGATTGCACCCAAGCGGAGTGCGGTAAAGGGGCCGGAATCGGCGGTGCCGTTGACCGTCCCGGTCTCGGGGTTACCCTCAAGGCGGAGGTCTTCGATGCCGACCTGCGAGATACGGATGGGATCCGTGCGATAGACGCTGCCGCCACCGAAGCGCGTCGCGATGGCATCCATGATCGGGGCATCCAGGCTGATCGTGTCGTGGTCTACGGCAGTGACGACGCGTTCGCTGTACACAGCGTAGTCGCTGGGCGTCCATCGGTATCGTGCGGTATCGATGCCCTCGGGGCCGACCCAGCGGGCATTGGGTTCCCTCGCGATCGACACCGTATCGCCCACGCGATAGCCGGCTGCGGACTGCACCGTGATCCGCATCGCCCCCACCGGCACGTAGTCCATGGTGATGGCGGTCCGGCGCGGGTCCAGAGCGGCGCGGGGAACCGCGGATTCGCTGCTGCCCACTTCAACAATCCTGCCCTGCCGATCGCTGACTTGGGAGCGGATCACCGTGCCGTCGGCACCTCGACCTTCACCGCGCAACACCACGCCGCTGGCCCGGATGGTCAGCGTCTTGCTCAACCTATAACCGCCGCGCCGCAGCAGGACTACGCCGCGTAGGCCCTGGCTGTCCTGGACACGCACGGCGACCGCGTCGATGGCGGCCTGGATGCGGGGATAGTCGTCACCCTCCGCGTTTGGCTCAAGGACCTCAATAACAGGAATGCTGGAGCGGGTGGGCAGGCTGACACCGCCGCCCTGGTAGCCGGCGCGGGAGAAGTCCGGGACGATGTTGCGCGCGTGATCGCTACCGCGTTCGGAGTACAAGGCATAGCGCAGCAGGCCGTTGCTGCCCAGTGCTACCAAGGGGGCGTCTTCGGCATTGTTGATGGGGTGGATGAAGGCGTTGGTCTCGGAAGCAGGCCCCGCCGCTGATAAGGTAGAAAACGGACAGACCGGCAACGCCACGAGCGTCAGCGCTGCGACGCGGCGAAACGCCGGGAGGAAAGGCATGCGGGCGACGTCCTTCCATTGAGGAGTAGCTTGCAATGTTAGCAACTGCTTCCAACGATGCAGTCCGTGCTGGAGAGTCAGGCTGGTCTGCTTTTCCGGCCGATCGCGGACTTTTCGGACAACAGAAAGGCGCCAATCGCTGGCAGTGACCGTTTCTGGCCGTCAGCGGCCCCCGCCTGCGAAGGCGGCCAGCTCCTCCGCCTGACCCTCGGGGAAGGATTCCTTGAGCAGGTCGAGCAACGCCGCCACCCTTGAGCTGAGCAGTCGTCGCGAAGGGTACAGCGCCCAGATCTCGATCGGCGGGGCCTTCGCATGTCCCCACGACACCAATGCGCCCTCCCTGAGATCGTCGGCAACCAGCGAGAAGGGCAGCATCGCCGCGCCGGTGCCTGCACGAACGGCATCGCGCACCATGGTCAGTGCGCCCAGGCGCAGCACCGGATCCACCGCGATACGTATCTCGCCTCTCGGCGTCACCAGGTCCCAGCCGGTGGCATTGCTGGACGGACGGAACACCGCAGGCGCCGTCTCGCCCAGCGCGGGCAGGGGCAGGTCCGGGTGCGCCACCGCCACGAGGCGGTCCCGGATCAGCACCCGCCCCACCAGCCGTTCATCTGGATCCGGATTGACCCTTATCACCAGGTCATAGCCTTCTTCCACCATGTCCACGGCGCGGTCTTCGGTAGTGACATCGAGCCGCACCTGTGGATAGCGCTTCACGAATTCGGCTGCGATCTTGCCCAGCGCCATCTGCGAGAACA
>DMZT01000337.1:0-20684 GCA_003484865.1 Stenotrophomonas sp. | reverse complement strand
AGCATCGGTGCGCTCACGCGCAGCCGCCCACGGGGCGTGTCGCCGCCTGAGGAAATGGACGTGGCCGCTTCGTCCAGTTCGGTAAGCAGCGTCTCGGTGCGCTCGAACAGCGCCCGACCCTCCTCGGTGAGCTTCAGCGTGTGCGAGCCACGCTCGAACAGCCGCACCCCCAGGCTGGCCTCCAGCTCAGCCACACGCCGCGAGAGCGTTGCCTTGGGGCGGTCCGCTGCGCGCGCGGCACGGCCAAACCCGCCGTGGCGCGCCACCAGGTTGAAGTCGGCCAAGGCCAGTAGGTCCATGTGTTCCACCAGCGAGACAGGTGGTCCAAGTATATGGGCTATCGGCCCGCACGCGGATCAACAACCATGAGGCCTCACCACCCACCCGGAGTACCCCATGACCATTCTTGTTACCGGCGCCACTGGCACCATCGGCCGTCAGGTCGTCCAGCACCTCGCCCAGCGCGGCGCAAGCGTTCGCGCACTGGTCCGCACCCCCGCCACTGCCAACCTGCCCGCCACCGTGGAACTGGTGCAGGGCGACATGCTGGATGTGGATGCCCTCCGCCAAGCTTTCGAGGGCGTCTCCACGCTGTTCCTGCTCAACGCCGTGGTCGCCGACGAATTCACCCAGGCACTTATCACCCTCAACGTCGCCCGCGAGGCGGGGGTGAAGCGCGTGGTGTACCTGTCGGTGATCCACAGCGACCGCTATGTCAACGTGCCGCACTTCGCCGGCAAGTTTGGCGTGGAGCGCATGATCGAGCAGATGGGCTTCAGCGCCACGATCCTGCGCCCGGCCTATTTCATCGATAACGACCTCACCATCAAGGACGTGGTGCAGGGCTACGGTGTGTACCCCATGCCGATTGGCAGCAAGGGGCTGGCGATGATCGACACCCGCGACATCGCCGAGATTGCCGCCATCGAACTGCTCAACCGCGAACAGGCGCCGGACAACAGCGCGCTGACCCGACTCAACCTGGTCGGCCCGGAAGCACTCACCGGAGAACAGGTGGCCGCCATCTGGAGCGATGTGCTGAACCGCCCGATCGCCTACGGGGGCGATGACACGGCCGCCTTCGAGCAGAACCTGCGCCAGTTCATGCCGGCGTGGATGGCCTACGACATGCGACAGATGGCCGAGCGATTCATCAGCGACGGCATGCTGCCGGGCGCGGGTGACGTGGAGCGGTTGATGCAGTTGCTGGGTCGGCCGCTGCGTACGTACGCAGCGTTTGCGGCGGAGCATGCGTCAGCGGGATGAAGGCCGAGCCTGGGCAGCGGTTGAAGAGCCAGCTGTTAGAGCCCTCAGCCTTCGCCATCTGGAACATCCACTTGGCAAGCAGACGCCGCTTGATCGCTTGGCGCGGCGCTGGGCTTGTGAACGTCCGCTTCTGGCCGAAAGTGGACGTTCGGGGAGGACGGTGGCGCCGACCGCTGGTAATGTCCGCTTTCGACGGCGGTTTCAACTGGTCAATGCAACAGCTTGTTGATATCGATCGATCGGTGTCTGGAAGTCCCGCGCGACTGGATGAAGAGCGTGCGATAGATCGTCTCGTGTGAGACCTGGCAGCTCGGATCGTCCGGGTAAGTCCGCTTGAGCCAGCCAGCGATCTGTTCGGGCGACCACTGCTGCATCCCGCCAGTCTCGGCGAGAACCCCTTCGCACGGACGAGTGATGCCGATCGAACAGCCTCGCCATCTGGTGCAACGACTCGCCCTGCCGCCAGCGGTCCCACATCAGGGCCTTGTGGCTGTCGGAACCGCCACTCAAAGCGGACACCACGGGCGACGACTCAGCGCCATTTCGTCGGCGATCCGGGTGATTCATCGGCGGCTTCTGTGGCTTGGTCGCAAACGGGTAGCCACGCCCCCGCGCGGATGGCAACTTGCAGCGGCGATCACGTCGACCTGGAGCCCCGCATGACCCCCGTTGTCCTGTATTCGCCCGATCCGGTCCGCGGCTGGCTGCCCTGGGCCTGGCTGACGCCGATCCTGATGATCCTGTTCAACGCGGTACCGGTGATCGCGCTGGACGGATGGATGCAGTCGCAGCATTGGTCGACGCCGGGCGGCGATCCGATCGGCCTCGCTGGCTTGCATGCGCTGCTGTGGATCGGCTTTGCGCCGACGCTGGCGGCCGTGCTCGCCTGGGTACGCTTCGTCGAAGGGCGCTCGCTGGCGAGTATCGGGCTGACCGGTCCGGCGCCGCTGAAAACCTTCCTGCGCGGACTGGCCGTTGGATTCGGCACGATCGCGCTGGTCGTAGTCGCGATCTGGATGGCTGGCGGCATGCAGGCGGCGGGCTTGGGGCAGGCCTGGCGGTCGCCCGTCAGTCTGCTGCACATCGGTCTGCTGCTATTGAGCTTCATGTTCCAGGCGAGCGTGGAGGAAGTCATCTTCCGCGGCTGGATGCTGTCGGTGGTGGCGCGCAAGACCAATGTCACGGTGGCAGTGCTGCTGGTGTCGCTCGTTTTCTGCTTCCTGCATTTCAGTCCGCACCAGCCGCCCCTGGTCATGCTCAGCACGTTCCTGTTCTCGCTGTTCGCCTGCGCCTGGGCGCTGCGGACCGGCAATATCTGGGGCGTGATGGGCTGGCACGCGGGGTGGAACTGGTTGCTCGCAACCGGCTTTGAACTGCCCGTCACCGGCATGGATGCGCACTTGCCGGCGCTGCTGGTGGCGCTGCGCCCGCAAGGCCTCGACACCCTGACCGGTGGCGCGCAAGGGCCGGAAGGCAGTTACCTGTGCAGCGTCTTCTTCGTCGCCGCGATCGCGTGGATCCAGTGGCGAAAGACGCGCGGAGCTCAGAACTTCTCGCCGACCAGCAGGTAACGCCACTGCCCGGGCGGCATCGCCCCGTCCGGGCCCTTGCCGATCGGATGCTGGTTCGCGCCGTACCGGCGACGACTTCCGCTCCAGATATTTAGCGAACCCGAGACAGCTCAGATTCGGGATGCGAGTGCCACTACCGGCTGGAACCGAGACTGCCTTTGCTGAAGTGTCAACAAAGGGTGATCTGGCTTCCTCGATAAAGCTCGACTAGGCCACCTTCGGCTTACGTTTCGCGACGACTGCTCCTGGCCGGAAGCCGACATGCGCCTCCTTTGCCGCGCTGACCAATCGCGAATGCCCGGCGCGCCCAGCTCGCTGCCCCGCTTACGAGGTCGCCTTGTTGAAGATATCGCTCGACGATGTGCATCTGCTGGCCACTGTCATGCCGTAGATATGGCATATATACCCCCCATGCATGAGTGATATGCGTGTGCGCGCTTCTTCCAGCATGGCCCCGACGGTAGATTTCCCTGACAATCTGTCACGGAGTGACCCATGCAGACACGCACCCGCCTTCGCACTCTGGTGCCTGGCTTTCCCTCCACGCTGATCTGGATGGCGGTTTCCCTCTGTTCCACGGCCGCCATGGCCAACGAGCCACTGCAGATCGAGGCGCAGGGGAGTTTCCTCGCGGGTGGCATGGAAAAGACGGAACCTGGCACGTTCGATCCGTTGAAGCCGTCCAATCCGCAGGGCCAGAGCTACCACGGTGATCACGCCTATGCCTTCTACCAGACGCCGGTGAATGCGCGTTCGCTGCCGATTGTGATGTGGCACGGTGCGGGCCAGTCGTCCAAAAGTTGGGAAACGACGGCCGATGGGCGCGAGGGCTTCCAGAATCTGTTCCTGCGTCGTCGCTTCACTACCTACCTGATCGATCAGCCACGGCGAGGCAAAGCCGGCCGAAGCATCGTCGAGTCCACGCTGAAGCCTGTGGCAGACGATCAGATGTGGTTCAACCAGTTCCGAATTGGCCTCTGGCCAACGTACTTCGGTGGCAGTCAATTTCCGACAGGGGAGGCGACGCTTGACCAGTTTTTCCGTTCGGTCACGCCGAACACGGGGCCGTTCGACCTCGGGCTGGTCTCCGACGGAGTAGCTGCCGTGCTGCAGAAGACCGGTCCTGCCATCCTGTTTACCCATTCGCAGGCGGGTGGCCCTGGCTGGATGACGGCGATAAAAAGCCCGAATGTGCGCGCCATCGTCGCCTTCGAGCCTGGCAGCAGTTTCGTATTTGCCAAAAACGACGCGCCGGCGCCGATTCCCAGTGCATTCGATACGGTCGCACCGGCGGTGGTTTCGCCCGAAGCGTTCAAGGCGCTGACGCGGATTCCCATTCTGGTGCTGTATGGCGACAACATCCCTGACAAGCCCGTTGACCTGCCCGCGCAGGACAGCTGGCGGGCACGCTTGGAAATGGCGCGCGCCTGGCGCGACGCCGTCAATCGGCAGGGTGGGGACGTGACCCTGATACATTTGCCGGACATGGGAATCCGTGGCAACAGCCACTTCTTGTTCTCGGACCTCAACAACGTCCAGATCGCCGATCTGGTGAGCGGGTTTCTGGCGAAGAAGAATCTGGATCATTGAGCCGGATTGCCTCGTGCATTGATCGCGCCATGAAAGGCGTGTGGCGCCATGGCGGCTGCGTCGCCCGCCAGATTCATATCATTCATGCATGAGTGATATCCGGCTGATGCTCTTTTTCTATGAGTGCACGGCGGTTAGTTTTACGCCTGATCCCCGCCAACGTGGGCGCGCCACATGCACCGGCCGGGGTAACGTCCACACTGGGAGCAGTTGAATGAAGCACATCGTGCACGCCACGCTGTTGGCGATGTCCCTTGGCTTGGCGGCAGGCAACACGTCCGCCGCCGACTACAAGCTCAACCCCTTCAAATTGGCCTACGAAGGTGCGATCACACGGAATGTGCCCAGCGAGGTCAACGTCCACTCGGTGTCCTATCCGCTGAATGGAATCGAGATCGCGGCAAACTTCTACACGCCGGCCAACTTCGATGCCGCACGGAAATACCCGACCATCGTGGTTGCCCACCCCAATGGTGGGGTCAAGGAGCAGGTGGCCGGCCTGTACGCGCAGCGTTTGGCCGAGCAGGGCTACATCGCCATTACCGCCGATGCGGCCTATCAGGGCGCGAGTGGCGGCCAGCCGCGCAGCGTGGACATGCCTTCACACCGCATCGAAGACATCCACGGCATGGCGGACTTCATCAGTCGATTCCCCTGGGTCGACACTACGCGCCTGGGTCTGCTGGGCATCTGTGGCGGCGGCGGCTATTCGTTGGCGGCCGCGCAGACCGACAAGCGGTTCATGGCCGTAGCCACGATCAGCATGTTCAACTCCGGCCGGGTGCGCCGCAACGGCTATGCCGACTCGCAGCTGGACACGATCCAGCAGCGCCTGCAGCAGGCTTCCAATGCGCGAGCACAGGAAGCCGCCGGCGGCGAAGTGCTGTACTCCGGCGACGCCAACCTCACCGACGCGCAGATCGCCACGCTTCCCTTCGATCTGTATCGGCAAGGTTATGCGTACTACTGGAAGACGCACGCCCATCCCAACGCCACCTTCCGCTATGCGACCAGCAGCCTGCTGGACCTGATGCGTTGGGACGCCACCGACCAGATCGAGCTCATCAACCAGCCGCTGCTGATGATTGCCGGTAGCAAGGCTGACAGCCTGTACATGACCCAGGACGCTTTCGCCAAGGCGACCGGTACCGCCGACAAACAACTGGTGCTGCTGGACGGCGCTACGCATATCGAAACCTACTGGGTGCCGAAATACGTGGACGCCGCCGTCGCCTCGCTGACCACGTTCTACGGCCGGACGCTTGCGCCATGAGCGCGCCTCGTAAATCAACCGCGCAGACGGCGCTGCTTGGCGCGGCATTGAGCGTGGCGGCACCATTCGCTGGCGCCGTCGAAACACCTACGCAGCAGATCACCCGAGCGGGAACGCAGTCGTCCGTTGCCGGTCCGGCAGCGACCTTCGTCGGCAAGGTGCGGGTAGATCCGCTGTTCCCGGCGGACGAGCAGGTGCACGTCTCTTCCGCATACGTCAGCTTCGAACCGGGTGCGCGCTCGGCCTGGCACACGCACCCCTCCGGTCAGCGACTGGTGGTTACCTCCGGCGTTGGGCTGACCCAGGAATGGGGTAAGCCGGTGCAGCAGATACACGCCGGGGATGTGGTGGTGTGTCCTGCCGGGGTCAAGCATTGGCACGGCGCCGCGCCCCACAGCGCAATGACCCACCTTGCCGTGACCGGGGTAGCAGACGGCAAGTCGGTGGCGTGGCTGGAGAAGGTCAGTGATGACCAGTATCGCGAGGCATCAGCAGGCATCGTCGCTCCCGTTGCCGGGCCGCTTTCGCCCAGGCAGCAGGCGATCCCGCTGATTGCGGCCGCCGCCGCCAGCAGCGACATGCCGCAGCTCACTGCCGCGTTGCGCCGGGGACTGGATGCAGGGCTGACGCTGAGTGAGACCAAGGAAGTGCTCGTGCAGCTGTATGCCTATGCGGGTTTCCCGAAGAGCCTCAATGCCTTGGGCGAGCTGATGGAGGTGGTGCGCGTACGTCAAGCGCAGGGCGTCGCCACTGCACCCGGGCAGCCGCCCACCAGGAACGTTCCCGTGGGCGACGCGCTGCGCGCGGTGGGCACCGCCAACCAGACCCGGATCTCCGGCGCCCCGGTGACCGGGCCGCTCATGGACTTCGCCCCGATCATCAACCAGTACCTGCAGACGCACCTGTTCGGCGACATCTTCGAGCGCGACAACCTGGACTGGCAGAGCCGTGAACTGGCCACGGTTGGCGCGCTGGCAGTGATGCCCGGCGTGGAGGCGCAGTTGCGCTCGCACATGGCGGCCAGCCAGCGCGTGGGCCTCAGCCGCGCACAGTTGCAGCACCTGGCCCAACTGCTGGCCCACAGCGGCTACGCAGCCGCATCCGCTCGCGCAGTGCAGGCACTGGAACAGACCCCGGCACCCGGGCCCTGACAGCGCCCCACATGGAGACCCCAATGAACACCCTACCCACCAATGCCCAACGCCGCTCCCTTCTGAAGGGCGCCGCTACGCTGGCGGCGCTGCCGCTGGCCGGCGCGCTGGCCACGTCCACGGCAAACGCCTCCCCCGCAGCTGCCGCGCAGAAAATGGACGGCCGCCGCACGCTCGGAACGCTGCAGGTTTCCAGCATCGGGCTGGGCGTGCAGAACATGAGCCGCACCTACCAGACCACCATCCCCTCGCGCACCGAGATGCACCGCATCATCCGTGCCGCGTTCGATCGGGGGATGACGTTCTACGATGCGGCCGAGGCCTATGGCCCGCATGAAGTGGAACGAATCCTGGGAGAAGGCGTTGCCTCATTCCGCAACGACGTGGTGATCGCCACCAAGTTCGGCTGGAACATCGACCTGGAAACCGGTGCGCGTGGCCCGGGCCTGATCAGCAGGCCCGCACATATCAAGCGGGCGGTGGAGGGCATGCTCACGCGGCTACGTACCGACCGCATCGACCTGCTGTACCAGCATCGCGTGGACCCGCAGGTGCCGATCGAAGACGTGGCCGGTGCGATCCAGGACCTGATGACCGAGGGCAAGGTGCTGCATTGGGGCCTGTGCGAGATGGGCCTGAAGACGCTTCGCCGCGCGCACGCTGCGCTGCCGGTGACGGCTGTGCAGAGCGAGTACTCGATGCTCTGGCGTGGGCCGGAACAGGAGGTGCTTGCCACGTGCGCCGAGCTGGGCATCGGATTCGTGCCATGGAGCCCACTGGGCGTAGGCTTCCTGACCGGTGCGATCGACGCCAGAACACGGTTTGCCGAGGGCGACATTCGCGGCATCGAAACGCGCTTCACCCCGCCGAACATCGAACATAACCTGGCATTGGTGCGCTTGCTCAGGGACTGGGCCGAGCGAAAGCAGGCCACGCCTGCACGGATCGCGTTGGCCTGGCTGATGGCGCAGCAACCTTGGATCGTGCCGATTCCCGGCACCACGCAGATGGCACATCTGCTCGACAACCTGGGCGCAGGCGAGGTGGTCTTCAGCGCAGGTGAGCTGCGGGAGCTCAATGCTGCAGTTGCTGCGGTGGCAGTGCAGGGCGAGCGTCTTCCGCCAGCGGTGCAGGCCTACAGCGGCGTGGAGGCGCCTCTGCGTTAGCGCTCAATCCCGATAGCGCAACGCATCACGCAGCACGGTGAACGCCGGTGACGACTGCCTGCGACTGGGGTAGTACAGGTGGTAGCCGGGGAAGGAGGGGCACCAGTCCTGCAGGACGTGAACCAGGGTGCCCGCCTGCACATGGGCGCGCACCAGATCCTCGGGCATGTAGGCCAGTCCCAGCCCCTCCAGCGCGGCACCCAGGCGCAGGGCGATGTTGTTGAATACCAGTTGGCCTTCCACCCGTACTTTCAGCTCCTGTCCCTTCTTCTCGAACTCCCACGCGAAAATGCCACCGTGGGTCGGGAGGCGGATGGTGATGCAGTTGTGCTGGGTGAGGTCGTGCGGTGATTTCGGCTTCGGATGGTGCTGGAAATAGGCAGGCGATGCGACCACTGCCATGCGCAGGTCCGGCCCCACGCGCACGGCGATCATATCCTTGGCCACCTGCTCACCCATGCGGATACCGGCGTCGAAGCCCTCGGCCACGATGTCGGTCAGTCCGTAGTCGACGATCACCTCGATGTTCAGGTCGGGATTGGCCGGCAGCAGTTTGCCCAGTACCGGCTGCATCACGGTGAGCGCGGCATGCTCACCCGCCGTGATGCGCAGGCGACCGGCGGGCTTGTCGCGGTAAGCGTTGAGCTGGGCGAGCTCCGTGTCGATTTCCTCGAAGCGCGGTGAAATCACCCGCAGCAGTTGCTCTCCGGCTTCGGTGGGCGAAACACTGCGCGTGGTCCGGGCAAGCAGGCGCACACCCAGGCGCTCTTCCAGCTGACGCATCGATCGGCTCAGGGCCGGCTGGGACATGCCCAGCTGGGCGGCAGCCCGGGTAAAGCTGCGCTCCCGCGCCACCAGGACGAACATGGCCAACTGGTCGTAATTGTCTACGCTCATTGATGCGCACCGGATATAAGCGATATCCGATTATGCCTCTGCAAGAATGTGTTTGGGGGGCGTAGATTGGCGCCATGACGATTCCAACCCCCAACCATGGTCGCCGGGCAGTCGTTGCGGCGCTCGCGTCGCTGCCGCTGGGATGCTCCGCTGCGGAGCCGCAGGAGGGCGCGGCCGCGGGTCGATCAGACGCACGGACACTGGTTGCCTGCTTCTCACGCTCGGGCAACACCCGGGTCGTTGCCGGCCTCATTCATCGCAGCATGCCCAGCGACCTGTTCGAGATACAGCCTGCCGTCGACTACCCGGCCGACTACCTGGAAACGGTGGCCCAGGCGCGGCAGGAGCGCGACGATGGGGTAGAGCCGGCACTGCGCACCCGCATTGCCAGCATGGATCGCTATGACACCGTCTACCTGGGCTTCCCCATCTGGGGCGAGACCGCGCCGCCGATCATTCGATCGTTGTTGTCGCAGCACGACATGAGGGGCAAGACGATCGTGCCGTTCATCACCCACGGCGGCTTCGGCGTGGGCAGCAGCCTGCGCGTGGTCGCCAGCCACGCACCCAACGCCCGCATCCTGGATGCATTCGTGATGCAGGCCGACCAGGAACGTAAAACCATGGAGAGCGTCAACGCCTGGTTGACCACTCCGCACACTGCCCGATGAGGAGTCGACCATGAAGACCCGTACCCTTGGACAAGGCCTTGAAGTTTCCGCCCTCGGCCTGGGCTGCATGGGCATGAGCGCGGCGTATGGCCCGGCCGCAGACAAGCAGGACATGATTGCGCTGATCCGCGCGGCGGTGGAGCGTGGCATCACCCACTTCGACACCGCCGAAGCCTACGGCCCCTTTGCCAACGAAGAACTGGTGGGCGAGGCACTGGCGCCCGTTCGTGACCAGGTGGTGATCGCCACCAAGTTCGGCTTCGACATCGACCCGGTGACGGGTGCCCGCGGCACAGGTACCAACAGTCAGCCCGCACACATCCGCGCTGCCGTAGAGGCCAGTCTGAAGCGGCTTCGCACCGAGCGCATCGACCTTCTTTACCAGCATCGTGTTGACCCGGCGGTGCCGATCGAGGATGTTGCCGACACGGTGAAGGCGCTCATTGCAGAGGGCAAGGTTGCGCATTTCGGTTTGTCCGAAGCGGGTGTGCAGACAATCCGCAAGGCGCATGCGGTGCAGCCGCTGACGGCGGTGCAGAGCGAGTACTCGCTGTTCTGGCGTGAACCGGAGAAGGCGCTTCTTCCTTTGCTTGAAGAACTGAGCATTGGCTTCGTGCCCTTCAGTCCGCTGGGCGCGGGGTTCCTTACTGGAAAGATCGACGAGAACACGCAGTTCGATGCAACGGATTTTCGTAATGCGGTGCCGCGCTTCTCGGCTGAAGCACGCCGGGCCAACATGGCATTGGTCGCAGTGGTGAAGGCAGTGGCGGCAGAGAAGGGCGCCACGCCTGCCCAGGTGGCTCTGGCTTGGCTGCTGGCCCAGCGATCGTGGATCTCGCCGATCCCCGGCACGACCAAGCTTCATCGTCTGGATGAGAATCTGGGTGCGGTGGATCTGATGCTGGATGTGGCCGACCTGGCGCGTATCGATGAGGACGTGGCCCGGATCAGTATCAGCGGTGCGCGCTTGCCGGAAGCGGCCTTGAAGATGACCGGCAAGTGAGCGGGCTGGGTGGAAAGCGCTTATATCGACCCAAGCTCCCCGCGCACGTCCTCAACAAACGCCCGCCCCACCGGCACCTCAGCCCCATCATTCAACACCAACCAGTAACGGCTCCCTGACGCAGCATGCAACGTCCGCACATGCGTCAGATTGACCAGATACGACCGATGGCAACGTACAAAGTCCGGCGGTAGCACGGCAGTAATACTCGCCAGCGACTTGTCATGCAGCTCACTCCGCCCATCGCGCATACGTACTTCGCTGTAGTCCCCATCAGCACGAATCCAAAGCACATCGGCCAGCTCCACCATCGCCGTCCCCTGCGCATGCCAGATGCCCAGGTAACGCGCCGCCCCGGACCGATACCGCCCAACATCCAGCAGCCGCTCCAGCGCTTGCCCCAGTCTTTCGCGTGAGAAAGGCTTCGGCACGAAATCCAGCACCCCATGCTCAAACGCCTGCAGCGCCCGCTCCCGATGCGCGGAAACCACCACGCAGTGATAGCGACCAGCGACCACGCGCTTCAGCAGGTCGAAGCCATCCTCGCCCCCCAGATTCAAATCCAGCAGCAGGCCGTCATACACGCTGCGCTGCAGCCGGTCACCGGCGGCGTCCAGGTCGGCCACGGCATCGAATCGGGCGCGGCTGCCGGCCAGTTCGGTGCACATCCGCAGCAGCCGCTGGCGGACCAGCAGTTCGTCCTCGACGATCAGGATGCGCATGTCAGCTCCATGCGGCCGTACCAGTCGTTGCCATCGGGACCTTGTTCAAAGCGCCAGCTCTCGGGGCAGGTGGCGGCCAGGCTTGCCTCGATGTAGCGGGTGCCCGTGCCTTGCCCGCGATGTGGGGCAGTGCCACGTGCACTGCGCAGTTCCAGCATCCAACGGTCGCCGTCGCGTTGGATACGTAGGCGGAAGGGATGCTCGGCACACGCGACGGCTCCTGCATGAGTCAGCGCATTCTCGACCTGCGCATGCAGCACGCCGGGCGGCAGCCACAGGCCCGTGTGCTCGCCGTCGAGCTCGAAGCCGATGTGGCGATCCAGCGCGAGCCCGACGATGTCCAGGTGGTTGCGGCACAGCGCAAGTTCTTCGTCCAGCGGCACGCTGGGGCGGGTGCTGCTCTCGCGCAGGCGGTCGAACTGCTCGGCCAGCGATTCGACCAGGCGGCTGGCGCGCATCGGTGCCTGTTCGATCAGTTCCTGCAGGCCGGTGAGGGTGTTCATCAGCCAATGCGGCTGGATGCCCCGTTGCAACAGCTGCAGCGAGAGGCGCGCGCGCTCTTCGCGCAGCTGCGCGTTGTGGTGGTCCAGCGTCCGCAGTTGGGCGGCGTGGCGGATCAGCAGGAAGCCCATCAGCACGGCCAGGAACAGGAAGTACGGGCCGTCGAGGAAGATGCCGCCGGCCAGCGGCACGGCGAGTGCACCGGCCACCACCAGGGTCAGGATTGGCCAGCGCTCGTCGGGCTCGCCGCGGGCGCGCAGCAGCACGTAGGCGGAGGTCAGCAGGCTGAGCAGCAGGAGTGCGGCACCGCGGCCGTCGAAGCTGGGCACGAAGGCGGCCAGCGCCAGCAGTGTGGCGAGATAGGCGACGCGGGCTGTCTTCGGCACCGCGACGCCGAAACGACGCGCCAGGTAAGCCGGCAGCAGGATCGCCGCGGCGAGGTGCAGCAGAAGCAGCATGAGCAGTCGCGGGCCGTGCCACGGATAGCCATAGCCGACCAGCGGCCGCCATGCTTCGACGACGGGCAACGCAAGGCCGACGACCCCCAATGCGAGCAGCAGGCGCGCACCCGGTACCCGTGGACGGCCGCGCTGTGCAGCGAGGAAGTAGAGGCAGGCCGCACCCAGCGCCCCCGTGGCAAGCGCGGCGATCAACCACGGTCCAAGGTTGAGGCTGTAGATCGAGGCAGCCGGCCCGACCGCAACGAAGGCATCCGCGCCCCGCAGTTTGAACCACTGATGATGGCTGGAGGCGAGCAGCACCACCGTATCGGTGCCACTGGAGGAAGAGGGCGGCAGCACACGGATGATGTCCACCTGTCCCGGCTGCTCTTCGTCCGCGTTGCGGCCGACGGTGCCATTGGCGGCCAAGGGCTGGCCGTTCCAGAAGGGCTGGCTGGCGGCGCGTACCGAGATGCGCAGGGCACGGTCGGCCGCGCCGTGTGCTGGCTGCGCAGGCAAGCGCCAGCGCAGCCAGTAAGGGCCGCGCCACTTCACCAGTTCGCGTTGGTTGGCCGCTTGCCATTGCAGTGCCGTCGGTGGTGCGGTGGGCAGTGCGCCGTCGGCATCCAACGTGGCGGGTGCCATCTCCTGTGGCTCGTAGTAGTGCACGCCCGGTGGGGGCGCGACCAACAGCAGCCACGCGGCGACCGCGATGAGCAGGACGACGAGGGCGGTCAGGGTGCGTGGGATCTGCATGCGTCCATCGTATCGGTTGCACGGAGTCACTGGACCCCCGCCTGGAGCTGTTCGGCGGACGGGCCGTCCTCGGCTGCCGTGGGGAAGGTGATGCTGACGGCGTGGTGCATGCGCCGTCACTCGGTGCTCGATTCCCTTACCTCCCATCCGGAGTCCGTCATGTCCAACGTCCCGATGTCCCTGTTCCGTTCTCCTGCTCCCGGCCTGTGCCTGCCGGTCACGCGGTGGGCAGCGCTCTGCCTGACCCTGGTCGGTGCGTCACCTGTGCTGGCACGTGATGCGTCGGCGCCGCTGGTGTTCGCCCCCTATGCGTTCGAGACACAGAAGCACGGCACGATCGCGGCCGAGGCGGGCTACCTGGAGGTGCCGCGCCGGCATGCCGACCCCAACGGCCCGCGCATACGCCTGCGGGTGGTGCGCCTGCCGGCAACGGGTGGCGATGGCAATGCGTCGCCCGTGGTGTACCTGGCCGGTGGTCCGGGGGGCTCGGGGATCGGGACCGGGCGCGGACCGCGATGGCCGGTGTTCGATCAGGTCCGGCGCGAAACCGACGTGCTGCTGCTCGATCAGCGCGGGGCGGGTGAGTCGGAGCCGCCGCCGTCGTGCCCGCATGAGCACACGTTCGACGATGCAAAGCCGCTGCAGCACGATGCGGCGCTCGCCGCGCTGCGTGACGTTGCCGCCCGCTGCGTGGCGTACTGGCGGGAGACGGGCGTGGACTTGGGGGCCTACACCACCGCGGAAAGTGCCGGCGATCTGGAGGACCTGCAGCGTGCGTTGAAGGTGCCGAAGATCAGCCTGTGGGGCATGAGCTATGGCACGCATCTGGCGCTGGCCACGGTGCGCCTGCACGGCGCCGGTCTGGACCGCGTGGTGCTGATGGGGACGGAAGGACCTGATGACACCTTGAAGCTGCCGCTGTCGGCCGATGCGCTGCTGGCGGAGCTGGGCGTGTTGGCCAAAGGAGCGGGCTTCGATGATCTGACCGGCTCGGCCACGCGCGTGCTGGCGGCCCTGCGCGAGCAGCCGCGCCAGGGCCACAGTGTCATGCATGGCGGCAAGCCCGTGATGATCGGCGCGTACGACGCGCAGCTGGCGATCAGTGCCTGTCTCGGGCGCCGCATGACCCAGCAGTGGCTGCCGCTGATCCTGCGCGATGCCGAGAACGGCGACTACGATCTGCTGGCGGCGATGGTCCTGCTGCTGCGCAGTGAGTACGGCAGCTACGGCGCGATGTCGCTGGCGATGGATGTGGCCTCGGGCCAGACTCCGCAGCGCCGCGCACTGGCCGAGGCGCAGGCACGCGAGAGCCTGTTCGGCGATGCGCTGAACTTCCCCTTCCCGGCACTGGGGGATGGCCTGGGGCTGGTCGATCTTGGCGATGCTTTCCGCGGGCCACTGCGCAGCAACGTGCCGGTGCTGTTCATCAGTGGCACGCTGGATGGGCGCACGCCGCCGGCCAACGCCGAGGCGCTGCGGCCGGGCTTCAGCGACAGCCGCACATTGCGGGTGCGCGGGGCCAGCCACGACAACGAACTGTGGCTCGGGAATCCCGCCATCGCCGCGGGCATCACGGACTTCCTGGCAGGTCGGCCGGTGGGTGATGCGGAGCTGGACGTGGGGGCGCCGGTGTTTGCGCGGAGCAAGAGCGATCTGGTCGATCCGCGGGGGCGCTGAGGGCTGCCGGAAGTGCGACTGTGTGCAGGCGCTGTGGACCGACCGAGGTGTATGGTTTCGGCTGGCCCGGCGCTTGCGCCAACACAGGAGGACGCGATGACCGATCCAACGGTGACTTCCGTGCACGGCACGCCCGATGATTACGGCGACACGCTGTACCGGGTGTATGTCGAAGTCGGGGAATCGGAGGACATCGCCCGCGATGCGATCACCACGTTCCTCGTTCAACGCGCCAGCGACAATCCTGCCTTCGACTTCGACGCCTCGCTCCTGCACGCCCGTCCGCACGGCTATGAAGTGGACCTGCCGATGCAGCTGATTCCCGAGGTGGTGCGTGCGCTGGCCGAGCGGAATATCGCGGTGTACCAGGTGGTCAGGCTCGGCGGGGTATAGGGGCGCCGCCGGGCGCCACGGGACGTCGCCTCCTTGCTTGCCTTGGCGCTATCCTTCCGCCAGCGCCAGCCGCACCCTGCGTGCTGGCCGGATCGATACTCTCAACCTGGATAAGGCAGCAATGGCAGATCCTTACAACAGCGGTGGCCGCGCAGGCCCGGCAACCCGGCTCGATGATTCCATGGTGACCACGGCGATGGAGCTGCCCGGCTTCCGCGTGGTGCGCAGCCTGGGCGTGGTGCGTGGCATCACCGTGCGTTCGCGTTCCATCGTGGGCAACTTCCTCGGCGGGCTGCAGACCATCTTCGGCGGCAACATCACCATCTACACGCAGCTGTGCGAGCAGGCGCGCGAAGAGACCTACCGGGACATGTCCAACCATGCGCGGCTGCTGGGCGCCAACGCGATCATCGCGATGCGCTATGACGCCACCGACGTGATGACCGGCCTGACCGAAGTGCTGTGCTACGGCACGGCGGTGATCGTCGAGCCCACGCACCGCTAAGCATCTCGTGTGCGATACGCCCTGCGTATCGCAGCAAGCTGTCATCGGTATTGGCATCCGCGCTGTCCAGGGCGGATGCTGTCCGCATGACGATCAACGACACACTTTCTTTCGCCGGGCAGGTCGCCCTGGTCACCGGCGCCGCAGGCGGCCTCGGCTTCGCCTACAGCCGGTTGCTGGCCCAGCGCGGCGCGCATGTGGTGATGCAGGACGTGGGCGCTACGCTGGACGGTACCGGCCGTGATCCGCAGCGGATCGATCACGCTGTTGCGCGTCTGCGTGCAGAGGGGCTCTCTGTCGAGGCCAGCCACCAGGACATCCAGTCCCGCTCCGCGGCCGCTGCACGGGTCGCCGATATCCTGCAGCGGCATGGCCGCCTGGACGTGATCCTGCACAACGCGGGCTGGGTCGAGTACCAGCTGATCGATGCGGTGGACGAGGATCGTTTCGACCACATGATGGCGGTCGCGGCCAAGGCGCCGTTGTGGCTCGCCCAGGCCGCGTGGCCGGCGATGCAGGCGCAGGGGCATGGCCGCATCGTGCTGACCACCTCCGACCGCGCGCTGTACCCGCAGTACGTGCAGCACGGGCTGGCGGCCTACGCGGCGGCGAAGTCGGCCGCGGTCGGCATCGTCAATGTGCTGGCTGCCGAAGGCGCCGCGCATGGGATCGTGGTCAACGCGGTTTCACCCGTGGCCAAGACCCGCATGTGGGGCGTGGAAGGCGAGCCGGATGAGCTGCACCCGGAGGCCGTGGCGCCGGGCGTCGTGTTCCTGGCCTCGCGCGCCTGCATCGAGGGTGGCTGGATTCTGCGCGCCAGCAACGGCCAGTTCCATGCCACGCGGCTGAGCGAGGCCGAGGGCGTGCGCTATCCGCGCGATCTGCGGGCCGTAGTGGCCGGTAACATCGAGGCGGTCGCCAGGCAGTGGCCGCAGATCGCCAAGTCGGCAGTCGAACCACGCTGACACCCGCTCACGTCCTGACGTCCTGCGCTTGCCGGATTTCCCGACACGGCCCGCGGGTGGCAGCCGTCGAGCGTCAGCGCGTCAGCACGGCCTCCAGCGCGGCGATGGCCTCACGTGCCACCGCATGTGGATCGCGGGCCTTCAGCGCATCGTTGAACACCTCCAGCCCGATCGGCCCGCCGTAACCCATCGCGGCCAGCGCATCGATCAGCGTCTCCAGCGGCCAGAGGCCATCGCCCGGCAGGCAGCGGTGATGCCGCGCCTGCGTGGTGACCTGGCCGGGCAACGGCTGGGTCAGCACATCCGATAGCTGCACCAGCGCGATGCGCTCCACCGGCACGTCGTGCAGATCGTCGGCGGTGCGCCCGGCGGCGAACAGGTGGAAGGCATCGACCACGATGTCCAGGTTCGGCGCGCCGACCTGCTCGATCTGCTGCCACGCAGAGGGCAGGGTGGAATGCAGGCGGCTCCAGGCCATGCCTTCGTAGGCGATGCGCAGGCCACGTTCGGCGGCACGCGCGCACAGCCAGCGCAGGTCGTCGGTGACGCGGTCGGGCACGTAGTCGGTCGCGGTGCAGGCGGGCACCAGCACCGTGCCTGCGCCCATGTCGTGCGCCAGCGCAAGCAAGGACAGTGCCTCTGCACGCTTGCCCTCGCGGGTGGCCGCCGAAGCGCCATCAAAATCCAGCAGCACCTGCACGTCGGTGAGCTGCAGGCCGGTGCGCGTCAGGGTTGCACGCACCTCGGCGACGGATGAGGACTCGACTTCCTCACGCCACAGCTCGACCTGTGCGAACCCTGCCGCGGCGGCGGCACCGAGTTTCCCGGCCGTGTCGCCGCCAAGCAGGATGGTGTTGAGGAAGCGCGGGCCGGGCAATGAGGACATCGAGGGGTACACCTTGCAGCGAATCAAGCTTCGCCGCCGATGCTAGTGGCTACCGCATCGCCGCGATGTGCAGGCGGCCGGGTGTCAGCGAAGCCCCTCCGCCGCGCAGCGGATGCTCAGCCATGCGCCGCCGCCCGGCGCATCCCCGGCGCGGACCCGGAACCCATGGAGGCCGGCGATGGCGGCCACGATCGAAAGCCCCAGCCCGAAGCCCTCGGTCGTCTCGCCGCCGCTACCGCCGCGGAAGAAGCGCTGGTAGATCAGGCTGCGATCCTGCGGCGGAATGCCGGGGCCGTTGTCGATCACATCGATGCGCGGTGCGCCGTGGTCATCCACCGCGCGAAGCACGATCCGGCCCTGCGCCGGGGTGAAGTGCAACGCGTTGGAGAGTAGGTTGGCCAGCGCCTCGAACAGCAGTTCGCGGTCGCCCCACAGCGTGCCTACCTGCGGGGTGATCTCCAGCAGCAGCTGCTGGTCCTTCTCCTCGGCCAGTGGCAGGTAGAACGCGTGCAGTTCCTGCAGCAGCTCGCCCGCATCCAGTTCGACGAAGGCCGAGCGGCGCTGGTGGCTTTCCAGTTCGGAGACGCGCAGCAGCGCCCCGAAGCGCGCCATCAGCCGGTCGGTTTCGGTCAGCGCCTTGTCCAGCTGCGCGGCACGCGGGTCATCTTCTTCCAGCCCGACACGGGTGCGGTAGAGATGCGCGCGCAGGCGGGTGAGCGGGGTCCGCAGATCATGCGCGATGCTGTCGCACACGCCCTTGACCTCGGTCATCAGCTGCTCGATGCGTTCGAGCATGGCATTGACGATGCTCGAGAGACGGTCGATCTCATCCGGGTGGCCGGACACGGGCAGACGCTGGCCGAGATCGCCGGCGATGATGCGGTTGGTCGCGGCCTCGATCTGCTGGATCCGTTTGAGCGGGCGCCGGCGCAGGATGTGCCAGCCGGCCAGGCCGGGAAGGACGGTCAACGAGACGCCCCACAGCAGCGCATCGAGAATGATGCTGTTGACCGCGGAGAGCTTGCCGCTCTGGCGAACGAACACCAGCAGTCGGCCATCCTGCGTTTCCACGCCGAGCGCGCGCCCGGGCGCCTTGATCGGCCCACTACGCAGGGACCAGCGTTCCACCGCCTGCGCGTGCCCGTCGATGCTCAGGCCATCGGGAATCGCCAGGAGTGGGCCGGACAGTGGCTGCCCGCTGCGGCTGAAGATGCCGTAGGCATACGCCCCGTGCAGGTCATAGCGCAGGCTGTCGCGCAGCGCATCGTCCAGCGCCGGGCCCTCGAACTTCTCGAACAGGTGCGCGCGCTGCTGCAGGCCGGACTCGGCGAGGTCGTTGAGGTAGTCCGAGACGCGCCAGTACATCACCCCCAGCAGTACGCTGGACCAGGCCACGAACAGCACGCAGTACAGCCCAAGCAGCCGGCTGCTGGAGGAACGCCAGTGATCAGACATGGTCGTCCAGGACATAGCCGGTGCCACGCACGGTGCGGATCGGCTGGGCACGCCCGGGCTGGTCGATGCGCTTGCGCAGGCGCCCGATGTGGACGTCGATCAGGTTGGTGCCGGGATCGAAGTGGTAGCCCCATACCTCCTGGAACAACATGGTGCGGGTGACCACCTGGCCGACGTTGCGCACGAGGAATTCCAGCAGTTTGAACTCGGTCGGCAGCAGGGTGATCTCCTCGCCGGCGCGGCGGGCGGTGCGGGTCATCAGGTCCAGCTCCAGGTCACCGGCGCGCAACTGGTTCTCCGCCACGGCTGGCTGCCCGTGGCGACGGATCAACACCTCCACGCGGGCCGCCATTTCGTCCGAGGCGAAGGGTTTGGTCAGGTAGTCGTCGCCGCCGGCGCGCAGGCCCCGGACCCGCTCATCCACATCGGAAAGGGCGCTGATCATCAGCACCGGGGTGGTGATGCCCTGGCGCCGCAGGGCCGTGACCAGGGCCAGGCCATCCATGCCCGGCAGCATGCGGTCCAGGGTGATCACGGCGTAGTCGCCGCGGCAGGCCATGGCCAGGCCGTCCTCGCCATTGCCCACCCGGTCCACCTCGAAGCCGTGGCTGCGCAGTTCCGTGGCGATCTCCTCGGCGGTGACGAGGTCGTCCTCGATGGTGAGTACGCGCGGCATGGGCCACTTTGACGATTGGGACCGGTGCATCGTCGCAACCCCCCGGAGGGACTGCAAATGAAAAATGTTTCATGCGGTTTTCGCCGGATCCTCGCCCCGCTTCTCCTATATTCGCCCCGAGCAGTGGCCCTGCCGCCCGGGGCCATGTGCCCCGTTCACGCCTGGAATACCGTCCCCCATGACCGATCCGCTCCCGTCCTCCCCGGCCCCCGGCCTGTTGTCCGGCCCTTGGCGCCTGCCGCTGCTGGGGCTGGCCGTGGCGTTGGGGCTGGCCGCCTGCAGCAAGGAAGCGCCCAAGGCAAAGGGACCGGCGCCGGAGGTGACGGTGCTGACCCTGCAGACGCAATCGCTGGCGCTGGCCCAGGAATTGCCCGGACGCACGGTGGCCTCTCAGGAATCGGATGTACGCCCGCAGGTGTCCGGGGTATTGCAGGCGCGGTTGTTCGAGCAGGGCGAGATGGTGAAAGCCGGGCAGCCGCTGTTCCAGATCGAACCGGCGCTGTACCAGGCCTCGGTGAACGAAGCGCAGGCCAACCTGCGCACGGCCGAGGCCAGTGCGGTGGCGGCGGGGTTGCGTGCAAAGCGCATGCAGCAGCTCGGCGTCGGTCAACTGGCGGCGCAGCAGGACGTGGATGATGCGGTGGCCACCCACCAGCAGGCCGAGGCGGCGGTGCAGGCGGCGCAGGCGGTGCGCGATACCGCACGCACCAACCTGGGCTTTGCGCGGGTGACCGCGCCGATCAGCGGGCGGATCGGCCGCGCGCTGTTCACCCCGGGCGCGCTGGTGACCAACGGCCAGGCCGAGCCGCTGGCGCGCATCCAGCAGGTGGATCCGATGAACGTGGATATCACCCAGTCCAGCAACGAGTATCTCGCGCTGCGCCGCGCGATCGCCGACGGCGGCGTGGAGGCGACCACCGCGCCGGTGCAGCTCAAGCTCTCCGATGGCACCGACTACGCCCTGACCGGCACGCTGGAATTCGCCGACATCGATGTGGACCAGGAAACCGGCAGCATCACCCTGCGGGCACAGTTCCCGAATCCACAGGGCCAGCTGCTGCCCGGCATGTACGTGCGCGCCCAGGTCGGCCAGGGTACGCAGCAGCAGGCGCTGCTGGTG
>DMZT01000396.1:10492-10997 GCA_003484865.1 Stenotrophomonas sp. | reverse complement strand
ATTGCCTTCGGGGCTGTAGGGCCGAACGGTGATCGGGTAGACACCTGCCTGAGGGATACGCCATGTCGCGGTGCGCGTGCGGGTGGCGGCCACCTGCTCAAGCTCGCTGTTCCGATCCAAATCGGACAGGACGATAGTCTCGCCTGCCGGACCGGATACATCGAAGGTCGCCGAGAGCTCAGTGAAGACAGTATCGCCCTGCACGACCTGCTGTTCGGTGATGCGCAGATTGCTCGCCACCGGCCGGGTCTGCAGCAGAGAGCCATTGGGTGCCGGGATGTACTGGCCTGACTCGACGTACCGCCAGAATTCCGGGCCTTCCGGTACAACCGAAACCGATGCGCCCTTGAGGTCGGACTCTGGCTCGATGCCCACCACACGGACGCGGTAGCCCGGCGTCTGCTTAAAATCGAAGATCCAGATGGTGTCGTGGGCGGGGTTCTCGGCAGTGTTGCCCGGCAGCGGTGCGTCAGCCGGCCAGGTATCAGCCAGCCGGATCTGGTCC
>DMZT01000396.1:0-10329 GCA_003484865.1 Stenotrophomonas sp. | reverse complement strand
CCTGAAAACGCGATAAACCAGCTCGCCAGGAATGCGCAGCCCGATAAAGCTGTTGCCTGTGGCTGGCGCGCGCACCTGATCGTCCAGCGTCAACACCACGGTGGATCCATCCCGGGTGGCGGACACCAGCCTGCCGCCGAAGCCCCACTGCGTCAGGTCGTGCTGCAGCGCCAGCACCGACATGCGCCGGTAACTCAGGTGCTCGATATCGGTGCTGAAGGAGATGTCCTTGTACTGGTACAGGGACTGCGCCAAGTGATACCGCGCCATCTTGGCCGCGTGTTCCTCGGTGGTGATGCCCTCGCCCGATACCTGGGCCGGGTTCAGCATGGTCTGGACGCCTGGCGCAGTCACTCTGAGCGTCTTGCTCGACCAGTCCGAGCGGTCCACGTAGGTGAACTCGATGCCATCGGCCGCATTGGCCAGCGTGTAATCGATCTGGAACTGCCCCTTTTTGATCGTGGCCATATTGACCACGCCCGACAGCGGCTGCTCATCCGCCGCCCATACGACCGACAGTCGACCGGCCGCCCAGGTCACGTTGCCAAAGCCTGCGAGCGCAATCGCCTGCAGCACGTCGTCATGGCTACGCGTGTCACGAATCACATTGTCGTAGGTGTACTTCGAGGCCGCGCAGTGCAGCATGAACGCCTGCAGCGCAGCGATATCGATCTGGGCGTCCAGCAAGCCCAACCCCGCGATCAGGTTCCCGGCTGGATCGCGAATGCCGCGCGCGTACGCAAGGATCTGGGCGCCAGGGTTGCTGGATTCTTCGGTTACCCACTGGTTGCCCTTCCACACCGGGATCGGCGCGGCATAGGCCACACAGCGGAGTTCATCAGGTGCCCCGTTTAGCTGGCCAGTGGCCTTGATCCGGATACCGATGCGGGGAATACCCGCGTAGCTCGCCGTGTCGGTCTGGATGCTCTTCAGGGTCGACCATGTGAAGTCGCTGGTGGCTCCTGAGCCGTCCGTGTTCCGGCCCGCAATGCGCGCGCGCACCTCGTACTGCCCGGGCTCAACGTCCAGGGCGTACGTCCGCCGCTGTTGCTTCTGGCTCTGGCTGATCAGGGCAAAGTTGCCGAACACACGCCAGTCGGTAGCCCCAACCGTCCGGTACTGGACTTGGATCGTCTCTTGGTTGTCCTTCGGCTTTCCCTTGCTGGTGGTGTCGAACAGCATGTAGTCGAAGTCGAGCTGCAGCCGGATGGTGCTGGGCGAGCTGGTGCGCTGAACCCATGCGCTTGGCGTGCCCTTCTCCGCAGTGAGTGCCCCGCCGGCGAGCGTATCGACGTTGCTGTAGAGCGGGATCTTCTCTTCTGTCATGCGAGGGAAGCCGCTGTGCCAGACCTGTACACCTTCGAAGGTCGAAAGCAGGGCCTCGCCATTGAACATCGCGTCCACGCGCGCCACGTTGATGCCAGGCGTCAGCACCATCGCCATGAACTGGTCGTTGGACTCGTAGAATGAGTACGGCTGGCTAGCGATGTCCGGCGCAATACGGATGCTCCCCAGCACCAGCGGCAGCGGTTCATAGGGCCGCGCCTGGTTGCGTGCCGAGCCAATCGTGTAGACGGTAGCCGCATCACTTTCGTACTGCTTGGGCTTCTTCGGCCCCAAGACCTTGTTGATCAGCAGCGACCCGACCGCATAGATCGCGGCTTGCGCCATCCCGGCCGCCATAGCGCTGTAGCCGGCGGCCACCATGGCCGTGCCGACACCTGCAGTGAAGATGGTCAAGGCGACCATGGCGACGATGAGCAGCGCCGTACGCCCGACGGTTCCTCGAACCTCGATGACTGTGCCGCCCTTAGGCCTCACCTTGTCGATGATCTGGTGGGGCACGCGGACGCCGTTGATCCGCACCTCCCACGCGTCGCTCCCGTAATCGGGCACCGTCCTGACCAGGAAGTGCCCCAACGTTTCCCGCGGCAGCAGCTCAGCGGCAATCCGCTGCTGGCCCTCCAGGGTCACCGGGTGGGGGGTGACGACCAGAGACGGCGGGCACGCAGCGAGCGCGTTCAATTCAGCCATTCGTAAAATCCTTCGATTCTCAGCCCGAAGTCGGGCAGATCACGGACGCGGTGCAGGACCGCGCAGCCGTTCTTCTCATTGGCGTGGAGCACCCACGCCTCATGGGCAAGGAAAAAGAAAACCCCGGCATGGCCGGGGCGTTTCTGAAGTACTTCGATCATCAGCACCAAATCGCCGTCCATCGGCGGCCCCTCTCTGGGCTTGGCGAACGGCTTGGACAACTCGCCAAGCTCGGCGGCTCCCTGCGCGCCCCGGGGGCGCCGGCCAGGCACCACCACCTTACGGCCGAAGAGCACCCGCTGGACGAGCATCACCAAGTCCGCGCAGTCGAAGTCGTCGGCGTTATACGGCAGGCCGACGAAGCGCTCCACCTCGACCAGCTTCACGTGAAGATTCCCGGGAGAGTGAACTGGTTCGCCCTGAGCTTCACCGCCTGCTGGCGCATGATGTAGTCGACACCGCACTGCGCAGATGCCGTCGCTCCGGTGATGGTTACGCTGCTCACCGGCAGGAAGTAGTCGCGCTCGATCGCGTTGGGATCTGCCCGATCGGAGACCATCAGCCTGGCCATCAGCACCTCGTTGGGACCGATGGACTCGAGGTCTTCGGAGATGCCGCGGCCGACGTTGTCCACCACCAGCTGCGCGCGCGGGGTCTGGCCCTTGGTGTCGTTCGGCAATTTGAAGTCGAACGGGGCGCCGAGATAGACAACGCCCTTGCTGGTCCAGTCCTGGGTGTCGTTGACGATGCGGAGAGGGTTGGGGAGAGACGGCGCGGAGATCTCGAGGAACAACAGGATTCCGGATGTATCGGTCACGCGCTGCCGGCGCTCGGTAAAGGTCGTCATCGCAAGTACTCCACAACCGCGTCCATCCGATAGTCACCGGGCAGTTTTTCATCCGGCACCAGATCGCCCAGTGCACCGTTCTCGAACCGGGCCGTGATCTGCTTGCCCGTAAACGGGTGAATCAGCGTGAACCAGCCAATGCGCTTGATGTCTCCCATGTACCAGGTGTCGAACGTCTCCCAATCCGCGATGCTGCTGAAGTACAGCACCATGGCCTGTTTTACGAGCACCTGCGTGTTCAGCAGGCGCTGCTTTGGCACACCCCGCTCCATCTCTGTCCTCAGCACGGACGGGTCGAAGGAGCGCTTTTGTCCGTCGAACATCACGCGGGCTACTGCAGGAAGGGAAGCCATCAGACACTGTCCTTCAGGCCGAATCGGCCTTTCATTCCCGAATACGTGGCACCGGATCCACCTGCGATGCGGCCACCGATGAAGCTGTCGACCTGGCCAAGCAGAACGTCGATGTCGAATCCACCCTGCTCGTTGCGGCTGGCCGATGCCGTGGTGCCCTCCGGCGCGTTCAACACACGAACGTTGATGGATCCGCCGGAGAAACCGGAGGGTGCACCTCCGCCGACAGGGCCGCCGTCTGCATAGCCGCGCAGGCCCTGCCGCATGGCCTCAACGATGCCAACGCCGCCGGCGCGGGCGACGTCGGCCTGGGACCAGACCACTTCGCCCTTGTGCACGACGCCCGCAGGCTCGTTCACGCCACCATTTCCGGTGTATCCGCCGGAGGAGTACCCGCCACCCAGACGCATCTTCTGGAACAGCTCGTTGTTGATGCTGCTCGTGCCGGAAGTGACGGCCTGATTTCCGGCGGCAGTGACACCACCGCCCCACATGCTGGCGAAGGCATTGGCGATGCCCATAGTGGCTTGCCGGGCGGCAATTCGAGCCAGGTCGGCCAGTACCGATCTGGTGAGGTCGGAGAAACTCAGCTTGCCAGTGGTCGTGAACTTCACCCAAGCATCTTCGAATCCACCGACCACGTTCCCCACCACGCTGCCCATCTGCTGCGCGTAGTTGCTCGCTTCCTGCTGGTAGTTGGCCCACGCCGCACTGGCGCCGGCAAGCCAGTTGCCCTCGGCACGCTCCAGTTCCGCGTATCCATCTTTGATCAGCTGCAGACGATCAAGGGTCTTAGCCGCCAGAGTCGCCCGCTCTTGCTCGAACGTCTCTTGGTCAACCTGCCCCGCGTTGAGCTGAAGCTGGAGCTCACGCAACTTGTCTGCTTGATCTGCATACGCATCGTTGATGCGCTGCTGAATCTCGTACTCGCGATCTCCCATGCCGACTCTTTGGGCCTGGGTGGAGAGCTGACGCTCCAAAGCTTGGTTGCTCGCATCAAGGGCATTGGCATACGCGGCGATGACGTTAGTTCTAGCCCGCACCGCCGCAGCTTCTTCGGTCGAAAGCACCTGCAGAGCCCCGGCGCCATCCGTTCGAACCTTTGTCAGACGTGCTTCCAGCTCACCGATCTGGCGGTTGACGCCAATCGCTTCCTTTCCGGCCACCACCTGCCTCTGGAGGTATGCGACTTGCTGCTCCAGGGACTTAGCCTGAACGTCTGTGCTCCTCTGCACCAACTCACGCATGCGGGCGTAGTACTGAGCCCCAGTTATCTCACGCGCTGAGAACTGCGCGCGCAGCAGTTGTGTGCCAGCAGTGATCTGGGCCTGCTCGGCGACCAAGTCATCCTTGTAGCCTTGCAAGCTGGCAGCGCGCGTCGCCGAGCCGTTTCCGCCTTTCGGCTTCTCCTTGTACTTCTTCTCGATCGCAACGACGGCTGCCGCTCGCCGTTCCTCGATCACCTTCACTTGTTCGATCAGTCCAGCAGCTTCAGCCTGGCGTCGAACCTTTTCCGCTTCACCGTTGATTCGAGCGATTTCGTCTTTTTTCTTTTGTTCTTTACTGGCCTGCGAATCGATAATCGCGTCGGTACGTTGCAGATAATCAACGCTCGCATCTTCTGCCGCCTCTACCTCGGCATCCTTGCGCTCTTTAATGAGGTCGGTCGCCAGCGCCTTGATCTTGGCGGACCGTTCCTTCACGTCCTTTTCGAGTGCCGAAATCACCATCGGGTTGCGGGCCAGGGGATCTTTAGATGCTTCCAGTGCATTCAGCCGGGCAAGGTCACGACGGTTGTCGGCAAGCATCTTCTGCATTTGGTCCGCCTGCGGACCAAAGCCGGCATTCACCTGCATCGCATTCCAGGCCTTTGTGGCTTCCGTCCACAAGTCCTTGAAGCCACGGATCACGGGGTTTTGGCTGGCGCGAACCTTTGCCAGCGCCGTGACGGTTTCGTCTGCGGCTGCGCGAGTGATTACGGTCACCGCATCCTGGTTTCGCCCCTGCTCCTGCAGCGCCTTGACCTGCTCATAGAGCGCCACGGTCATGAAGTTGACCTGCTCGTTAAGCTTCTGGGAATTCTTAACCGGGTCTTCTGCCAGCTTCGCATACAGCGCGACGGTGTCTTCCAGCGCCTGTCCGGTGATCTCCTTCATGGCCACCGCGGCGTTCGCAACGGCCTGAAGGTTCTGCGCGGCGATCTTTCCGTTGGATCCAACGGCCTGCGCCGCCGCCGCGCCGGCCCCCGCAGACACCTGCAGCGCATCGCTGGTCTTTTGCGCCATGTTCACCAGCGTCAGCGTCGTCGCAGCAGCCTCGTTGCGCGACAGCACCAGCGCCTTGGTGTAGGCCTCGGCCTGCTTCTCCGCGTCGTACCAGGCGAACACCACCAAGCCAACGGCAGCGGCGGCCACGGTGTAGGGAGTGACCAAGCCCAGCAGCGCGGACGACACGCCCTTCAGTGCCGGCTCGACGCCGCCGAAGCTGTCCTTGATTTGGCCACCCTGCTGCACCAGCACCGTGAAGAACGGCATGCCGCCCTGCAAACTGGTGAAGATGTCGGTGAACTGTGCTGGCAGCTGACGCATCGCCTGCGCGGTCTGGCCGGCGGAGATGCCCAGGTCGGTGATGTTGTTCTTTACCGGCAGCGGCCGTGCCGCCTCGGTACGCACCTCGCGCAGCTGCCGAGTGAGCACACCCAGCCCCTGCCTGATGTCGGCCAGGTCCGCACTGATACGGACGCGCAGATTCGCTGAAGGATCAGCCATGAGTGATTCCTTGTTTCTGCTGCGCCGGGGCTTGGCCGTTCAATGCGATCAGGTACTTCTGCCAGTCCACCGGCTCCGCACCCATCGCCATGCGAGTGGCCACGGCGAACTGGGCGACGCGATCGAGGTCATCCTGAGCGGCGGCCTCCATGAAGCCGCGCAGCTGCGCCAGGGTGTATGTGATTACTTCCGGCAAACGATGGCCGCGGGCGATCAGGAACTGGACAACGTCGCCGAGTCCGTACTCTCTTCCGCCGGCCGCTTTGCCTGCAGCAGTAGACGCCGCAGGCGATGGGCGAAAAAATCGCGATTGAGCCCGACCACAGCCTCGAGCAAGTCGGCGACCTCGTCCAAGGTGCCTCCGGCAATCCATTCCGCGTCCCGGCCAACAGCCACGGCCAGTGCAGCAGCAAGCTCTGCGCTGTCCTGCTCGAGCATGTCCAGCAAGATGGCACCGGTGGTGGCGGCCGGTGCCGTATCGACCGCGCCGGCCATCATCGCCACCCGGGCGATGATGGTGCGGCTGGCCGCGATGAAGGGTCCGATCTGCTGCAGGCGGAGGGGAGTTACCTCCACCTGCTCTCCGCGAAAGAGAATGGTGCGGGCGGGTGGGATGATCGCGTCCAGTTCCGACACGGCTTACTTCTCCTGCTGCCAGTAGAAGTAAGCGGAGATATCCTGCCCGGTGGCCTTCGCGTTGTCCTTCAGCAGCTTGCCAGGCACGCTACCGGCGCCGAACTCGTTGCCAATCAAGCCCATGCTCTCGATCACGCCCCCGGAGACCTTGTGCGCGGCCACGCGGACCATCTTTCCGCCACGTGCTTCATTGGCACCGTAAAACTGAATCTCGTAGAACTTCTGCGAGGTCACCGCCGCTTCAACGTGACCCAAGTCTGCGTTCTTGAAGGTGACCTTGATGTTCGGGGTACCGGCCACGGAAGGTGCCGCGATCGTTGAGCCTGCCGGGATGTACAGCATGCCCCGCTCAAAGCGGTAATCCTTGCCGGCCTCATAGGTCGTGGCGCCGGTTACCGGCTTAACCGTGGTCACCTCGCTCGCCAGCCGCGACAGGGGCGCAAAGCTGCCCGGCACGGCCAGCACCAGCTCATCGATGACGGTGCCAGCGGCAATGCTGGTGGCCTTGCCGCGAGTTGCCCGGGCGAAGTTTGCCGGGTTGAAGTCGTGGAAGGTGTAGTTGAGGTTGTAGCCGGTCACGCGATCGACGCTGTTGGCCGTGCCACCGCCTGGGTTCTGGTTGTCAGCCAGCTCGATGGTGTTGGTCTGCGGTGCGATGGCGAAAGCGGAGACATTCCCGACTTCCACGAACGGCTCTTTGCTGTTCCACTCGCGGATCAGGACGATGCCGCTGCCCAGGTAGCTGTAATCTTCGGCCATGGTGGCTCTCCAGTTGGGTTGCCGCTGTGCGGCGGGTTATTTCTTTGGGATGTGGGACTGGTAGGTGAGCAGTGCGCCCACCCAGCCGGCGCTGGCCTTCTCCGGCATCAGCGGCTCCATGCCGACGTACACCGGAACCTGGATGCCATCGGGGAAGTTCCGGGCGACTTCGCGGCTGTCCATGGCCGCCTCGATGTCGGTCACCAAGTCGTCCAGCGCCTGTTGGTAGCCCTCCGTGTTGGCTGGCACCTTGGCGATGACGCTCACGGTCGTCAGACGGTGCGTGGTGGCCTTGGAAGGGGTCTCCGGGCGCTGCTGCTTCTCGATCACGGCCGTCAGCACTGCCTGGGTGTCCTGATCGCCCGGTGTTGGTTCCAGCGTCCACCCGGCACCGGCGTCGGTCAGATAGCCGTTCTGGGTGCTGATCAGCTGCAGCGTTGTGCCCATGGCGACCAGCAGCTGACGCCGGGGGCTGACGATAGGCTCAGACACTGGCCACCTCCCAGACTGCCGTCGACTCGTCGGCACGGATCTTCTGCACCAGCTTCAGTCGGCGGCCGGTGCCATCAATGCGCACCACGCCGCCCGTGCGAGGGGTGATTTCGGCCAACTGGAGCGTCACCCGGTCAACGGTGGTGGCGATGGGTGCCACATCGTCGGGCGTGAACTGCTCCACAGCCTCGTCCAGCAGCACCGTGCACGGCACCTCAGCGGCACCGCCGGGTTCCTTGTAGTGGGCAGCATCGGCGACGCCGGCTGCACGGAACGCACCGAACGCAGTTGCGTCGAAGGCCTGCATGAAAGCTCTCTGGTTCAAGGCAGCGGCCTCGCGGTTTCCATGGCCTTCTCCAGCTCGCGCTTCAGGAAGAACGGCATCAGCCGCTTCCAGGTGTCCTCGGCCATGCCGAAGATGTCGTAGCGCGGCGTGTAGGCGGCCGCGGTGGTGAAGATGAAGATGGATCGGACACCTGATCCGCGTCCGATCCGCTCATAGATGCCCGGGCGCAGCACGCCACGGCGCTTGGTGATCACGAAGTACTCGCCATCACGGTTGTTGCGTTTGCCCCGCCGCCGCTTCCGGCTGACGCTGGTCTGGTTCTGGTACCGGTCCCGCTGGGCGCCCAGCTGGGACAGGATCTTGGTCACCTGGCCGGCCGGCACGTTGCCGAACTGGTTCGCCTGGGCGCCGCGGCCCATCACCGCAAACTGCGTCGGCGACAGCAGACCTCGGCTCTGCAGCAGCCGCTCGAAGCCCTTCCGGCGGCGCTGACCACCATCCACCTCGGCCAACAAGTACTTGGCCGGCGGCGTTCCCTTGAAGGCCTCGTCGCGGATGAAGATCTCGGCGTACGGCTGATCCTTGGTGGCCTTGCGGTACATGGCCGCGTTGACCGTGAGCGGCGTCGGCCGGTCGAACACCTTGGGTGCCTGGCGCTTCCAGCGCTCGCGGATCTCGTAGGCCACCTTGTTGGCGGCCTGCGACGCGGCGTATGGCAGCTGGGACTTCTCCAGGTCGCTCAGCTGGCGCCCGAGCGCGTTGTCGGGGTCGACCCCGATCCTGATCTGGGCCATACAACCTCCTGCCCGGCCCGCCGAAGCGGGCCAGGCACTGCTGGCTTACTCCGCGCCGGCCTTCAGGCGGATCACCGCATCCGGTCGGGTGTTGATGTTCAGCGGGTTGGACTGGCTTTCCAGCTGGATGCCCTTGTCCATGCGCATCTTCGCGGTCTTGGTGTAGTACGGCAGGCCGATACCGCGCACCGTTTCCAGGTAGTCCGCCGGCGCGAAGCGGGTCAGGAACATGTCAGGCACACCCAGCGGGAACGCGATCGCTTCACCGTCGTCCAGGGCCAGGTCACCACCGGTGTTGCCCTGCAGCTCTTCGAAGGTGATATCGCCGAACACGAAACCCTTGCGGACGTCATCGCGCAGCGCAGCACCGTCCTGCCAGCGCTCGTAGGCCTTCTGCACTTCCGAGTGGTTGGTCAGGGCGTCGAAGAAGCCGGCGCTGCAGAACACATGAACACCGGTGTACGGGATGCCGCCCAGCTTTTCCTCGATCGCGCGCTTGATGGCGATGCACTTGGCGCGGACCTTGGTGGCACCCTTGTTCAGCTCCATGCCGATGACGGACTGGTCGACACCGAATTCTTCGTAGAAGTCGATGATCACCGAGCCGTCGGCATCGAGCAGCTTGCCCTGCAGCGCACCCATGCGGTGGTACTCGATGGTGAAGTCCAGGTCGCGCTTGTGCACCACCTGTAGCGCGTTGACCACCGCGGCAACGTTGTTGCCTTCCGGGTCGGCCGGGTCATAGACACCGAGCAGCTGGTCAGCCATGACCGTGGAGTTCTGCGGCAGGTGAGTGGTTTCCAGCAGCTTCACCTTGCCACGCTCCAGGCCCTTGGGCTGGCCGGGCGCACCACGCGCCACATTCGGGACCAGCACCAGCTTGGTGCCATCGATACCCACCCTGACGATGGTGGTGCCGACCAGGCCCTGCTCCTGGAACAGGCCCATGTCGGCCAGGCGGGTGGAGATGCGCGGCAGGTTGTTGATGTGGGCATTCAGGGCATCGAAGCTCAGCACGCCCAGCGCCAGAAGAATCTGCAGATCCATGGTGTTGTCTCTCTCGAAAAGGGGATACGAAAAGGCCCCGCCGAAGCGGGGCCAAGGGTCAACGGGTGAAAGGGGCGCCGCTCGGCTGTCAGCCGCCGGCGGCGGCGATAGTGATGGTGTCGGTGGTCGCTTCGTCCAGGTCGGCAGCGGTCACCTTGAGGGTGTAGTCGCCCGCGGCGCTCAGCGTCGCGGCATCCCAGGTGATCACGCCGCCCACGGCGGCCTTCGCACCACCGCCGGCCAGATTGCCGGTGCCGGTGGCCTTGGCCAGGGTGGCACTGACGGTGCTGCCGGTGACCAAGGCGCCGAAGAC
>DMZT01000344.1 GCA_003484865.1 Stenotrophomonas sp. | reverse complement strand
TCCGCCACGATCTGTACTACCGCATCAACGTGATCGAACTGCGCGTGCCACCGCTGCGCGAACGCCGCAGCGACCTGCCCGCGCTGGCCGCCTCGATCCTGGCCCGGCTGGCCCGCACCCACGGCCGCCCGACCCCGCTGCTGGCGCCCTCGGCGCTGGAAGCCCTGGCCCAGTACCACTTCCCCGGCAACGTGCGCGAACTGGAGAACATCCTCGAGCGCGCCCTGGCCCTGGCCGAGGAAGACCGCATCGGTGCCAGCGACCTGCGCCTGCCCCAGCACGCCCCACGCTTCGGTGCCGGCAATGCGCCGCCCACCCAGGAAGAAGCGGTGGTCGACCTGCCGGCCGGCAATGGCGCCCTGCCCTCCTACATCGAGCAGATGGAGCGCACCGCGATCCAGAAGGCGCTGGAAGAAAACCGCTGGAACAAGACGCGTACTGCCGCACAGCTGGGCATCACCTTCCGCGCGTTGCGGTACAAGTTGAAGAAGCTGGGGATGGACTGAGGCTCATCTCGGCACAACCGAGCGTGATGTGCATTCGATGATGGTCAGCGCCAGCAGATCGCAACTGGGCGAAGGTCAACACTGTTAGATGCCTTGGCAATCCTGGTGATACCTCAGAAGTGGCGCATCTGATCCGAGTCACTACCTTCCAAATGGAACTCCATGCAGTACAGCGCCGCCTTGGATGGGCTCAGAAGCGTCGCACTCTTACTTGTCCTGAGCTATCACGCGCGGGTACCGGGAATGCACGGCGGATTTCTGGGCGTGGACGTCTTCTTTGTTCTTTCGGGATACTTGATTACGCGGACGCTGGCATCTCAGCACAGCGAAACTGGAAATATCCGGATACTGCATTTCTACGGACGCAGACTGCGCCGCCTCTATCCGGCACTTTTGCTTTTGCTGTTCGCGTATTTACTGATCGCACCATACGCATTCCCCGCCACCAATTCGCACGTACGTGATTCAGCACTGGCGGCCGCCTATCTGTCCGATTATGGTTTTGCATTCTGGCGATCACCATGGATTCTTCAGCACACTTGGAGTCTTTCAGTAGAGGAGCACTTCTATCTACTATGGCCCCTCGCGCTGGTTGGCATCTTCAAGCTATCACCGTCCCGTCAGGTCCAACTCGTTCTTGGACTCGCGGTTGCCGCCACCCTCTGGCGCTGGTATGTAGTTCAGAACGTGGACGCCTGGCAGCAGCCTTACTACCGATTTGATACGCGTCTTTCCGGCCTGCTTCTTGGCTCAGCCGCAGGCATACTACGCCCCACCATTCCCAGGCTTGCCCCGCTCCTTGGTGCAGCACTGCTGTTTGCAGCCTTGCTCAGCGCATTCTTTAAGGATCCTCGCGCACTCATGCACTGGATGGCAGCTGCGGAGATGGGTGCTGTCCTGTTGGTGATCAGTGCAGACAGAATCAGGTTTCTCGCTTGGCCACCGCTGGTATGGCTTGGAAAGCTCTCTTACGGCATTTACCTGTGGCACTTCCCGATCATGCTCTTGTTGCGCCGGCAAGAAATCGTCGGATGGGAGAGCTTGGCCCTCGGAGGCAGTGCTTCAATCGTGCTTGCGTCGATTTCATACTACACAGTCGAGGCCTGGGCGCGACGAAAGCGCGCCGCGTCGGGCATGAAGACGGTCACCAATGCTTCAACCGTCAGAGACGCCGCCTAGGCATACGCCAGCCAGATCAAAAAGGGCCGAGACCTGAGAGCTCGATACCTCAATCCTTGGTCACCCGGTTGATCTCCGCCAGACCGGTCACACCAGCCGCGGCCTTGATCAACGCCGACTGGCGCAGATCGTTAACCCCGGCCAGCTGAGCAGCTTCGGCAATCTGCAGCGCATTGCCACCGGCCAACACGATCGTGGAGATCTCATCGGTCATCGGCATGACCTGGTACAGACCGGTACGGCCCTTGTAACCCTCGGTGCACTCATCGCAGCCGACCGGCTCGAACAGCGTGATCCCCGCATCCAGCTGCGCCTGGGTGAAACCCTCGGCCAGCAGCGCATTGGCCGGGAGTTCCACCGGGCGCTTGCAGTTGTTGCACAGCCGGCGCGCCAGGCGCTGGGCGATCACCAACGTCACCGAGCTGGTGATGTTGTACGGCGCGATGCCCATGTTCATCAGGCGCGCGATGGTCTGCGGCGCATCGTTGGTATGCAGCGTGGAGAGCACCATGTGGCCCGTCTGCGCCGCCTTGATCGCGATCTCCGCCGTCTCCAGGTCGCGGATTTCGCCGACCATGATGATGTCCGGATCCTGGCGCAGGAACGAGCGCAGCGCCGCGGCGAAGGTCATGCCGCGCTTCACGTTCTGCTGCACCTGGTTGACGCCGGGAAGACGGATTTCCACGGGGTCTTCGGCCGTAGAGATGTTGCGCGTCTCATCGTTGAGGATGCCCAGCGCGGTGTACAGCGAGACCGTCTTGCCCGAGCCGGTAGGCCCGGTCACCAGCACCATGCCGTACGGCTTGTGGATCGCATCCAGGAACAGCTTCTGCTGGGCCGGCTCGTAACCGAGCTTGTCGATGCCCAGCTTGGCGGCGCTGCCATCGAGGATACGCAGCACCACCTTCTCGCCGAACAGGGTCGGCAGCGTGCTGACGCGGAAGTCGATCTGGCGGGTCTTGGAGAGGTTGAGCTTGATGCGCCCATCCTGCGGCACGCGCTTTTCAGCGATATCCAGCTGCGCCATCACCTTCAGGCGCGCGGCGATGCGCTGGTTGAGCTTGACCGGGGCCTTGGCCACGTTCTTGAGCAGACCATCGATGCGCAGGCGCACGCGGTAGTCGTCTTCGTAGGGTTCGAAGTGGATGTCCGAGGCGCCTTTGCGGATGGCGTCGACGAGGACTTTGTTGACGAACTTTACGACGGGGGTATCGTCGCCTTTGGCGTCGACGCCGGAGTCAGAGGTCCCTCCCTCCTCGTCACCCATGGCGACATCCAGGTCGCCCATGCCTTCATCATCGCCGCCGAGCGCCGAGCCCAGCGTGTCCTGCTTGGACTGCCACTGCTCCAGCGTGCGGCGGATCTGGTCTTCATCGACGAGGATCGGCTCCACCACCAGATTGGTGTGAAACTTGATCTCATCCAGTGAATGGGTCGGATTGCTGGTGCCAACGAACAATTTGCCGCCACGTTTGAACAGTGGGAGTACGTGGTGCTTGCGCAGCAGTTCTTCGCTGACCAGGCCCATGGCGTTCTGGTTGTTGTCGAACACCGATACATCGAGCAGCGGCATTCCGAACTCGAGCGAATTGGCGGCGGCAAGCTGTGCGCTCGTAACCAGTCTCTTCTCGGCAAACCACTGCGGCAGGGGCTGCTTTGCGGCAGCGGCCTTTGACATGGCATCCCGGGCTGCGGACTCATCCAATGCGCCATCCTGCACTAGGCGGCGGGCGATTCCGGTGATCCCGACAAGATTGGCTGTGGTAACGGCGTTCATCTAAACCTCTTCTTCAGTTGTTCGGCTTCGCAGCGCACACGCATCGAATGAGCCAACAGGCCACGGCTGGGGCAGATCATCGCCTTTCACCGCGCTTCCAATCCCGAAAGTCACAACTGATCCATCATTTCGATCACGCCGGAATCCCCGTCCCGGCGCTCTCCACAACCACCTGCCGACATCATAACCGGCAGACTTCATTCCACCCTAGCGGGTCCTGTAGGCCGTCAAGGGCTGAGCAGGTGCAGGATGGCTCGTACACCACTCAGCCTCCACGCCCGCGTCTCTACTGTAATAACTGCACACGGCCCTTTGCAGCTCTGCCGCAACGGGGTCAGGGGCCGGGAAGCCAACACAGCTGATGGTGCCGCGCGCGTAATCAACCATCCTCCAGCAGCCCGATGCGCCCAGTGCGTTGTTCGAAACCGGATCGGTCATGACCCCGATGCTCCCGAGCATCGCTCCCCGCTGTTTCTCGCGCAACTTCTGGGGAAGAAGCTCTGGTCGGATTTCGAAACGCCCGTCGGTCGTGACCCGATATAGATAGGACATTTCGTCCGCCACAGCACGCTCATCGATTTGGGCACGCTCTACACCTGCAGAGCGCAAGCCATTTTCAAAATAACGGATTCGCTGGGAAGGAAGATCGCCTGTTTCGTTGATCGCACTCACCCAGGAGATGCCTTCGTATTGCCCACCATTCATGTCAATGAGATCAGCAACGGTGGGGGCAACATCGATTACCGAGCCTGCGCCTTTGACTCTCCGATGGGACCATTGCGGTCTGCCAGCCCTGTAGCGCTGGATACCCATGACCACATGATTCTGAACATCTGACAGTGCAAAGCTGCCATGGCCGTATGAGCCAGCCATCTGCCCTGTCTCCGCCACCTCCAATTGATTGCGCTCCAAGGCGAAATCCTCGCCATGATCCGACATCACGATCAGGATGGCGTTATCCAGCCGGTTGAGGCGTTTAAGTTCTTCGATGACGGTGGCAAATTGAGCGTCTGCCTCGGCAACAGCCCGCAGATACTGCATCGGTGAATCCGCGTAACCCGGGACTTTGTTGACCCAAGCCAGTGAGCTGTCTTTCTTCAGCCCGCTTGGCAGGTAGGGCCAATGTGGCAGACAAAGATGGCTGACAAGAAATAGCGGGGCTGAGCTTGGCGTCTGTCTCAGCCCTGCAATCATCCGCTCCGGATGGTCATCCGTCCGATAGCTTCGATAAGCCGCACGATTGCCTTGGATTGTGCTCAGCGCCTCTGTGGCGGGAATCACTGCCAAGATCAGATTCGTAGCAAACAGGTCAAAACTGCCACCCACTACGAAGTCGATGGCACCCACCTTCGGGACGATCGTCTTATCAAATCCAAAGCTGCCGTCAAAGTTGGCAAAGCGCGACTCATCCATTGCAAGCATGGTCGTATAGCCATGTTTCTTGAGCTGCCAAGCGAGATTATCGTCTCGCTTGAACTCGCTCCGAGGGTACAGATTGAATCGCGCTCCATGGTTGATCGGGTTCTGTCCAGTCAGCAGGCTGCTGTAGGAAACGAACGTGCGCGCCAAAGGCGTGCGAACGTCTTCCATCACGAGTGCTTCGCTCAACACTTGGTCGATCTTCGGAGCAATTCCCGCTGGCACTTGACCATAGGCAGCAATGTAATCAGGGCGCAGCGAATCCACGCCCAGCACGATGACATCCGGCAGTCCCTTCTGCGGGTCTTCGCGAATACCATCCCCGCGACTCCATGCGGTCAATGCCAAAGCGCCGGTCGCGGCTATGGCGACGAAAGCAATTCTCCTGCGGCGACGGAAAAGCGAATAGATCGACATCACGAACGCACCGCCAACAAGGAGACTGACGCCCCATATCAACAGGGGCGACAACGGTTGAATCATCAACAATTCAACATCGATGAAGGATGCGGAAAGCGGGTAGAGCCAGCGGTTGGCAAACATGGCCAACAGCACTACCGTCGCCAGGAATAGCATGCAATATGCAAATGAGTCACGCCTGAGGGGAAGTGCCTGCGCGCATGCCCTCCGGTAAATCCAGACTGCCATCGTCGTGAGGGCAAGGTGACTTGCAAGCGCAAACATTGCGAACAGAAGCATGGCGACCAGAAAACCCGGCCTGTCCATGAGCTCCATTGCCATCTGATGCTGCATCAGATCGGCGCGCGGGTTTGCACCTTCGGTTCCAAAGCGCAATACCAACTGATGAACCTGCACGGCAACCAGCGCCAGCCCGACCAAGCTCGCCGCCAAGTACTGACGAAAAGCAACATTCTTCATTCCCTGTCCTCAGCAAAAAAAGGGGCCCTGCAGTGCAGGACCCCCTTCTACCGTTGGCCTGGACAATCCATGCCCAGCCCCTCGTCCACCAACCGTGATTACGGGGTGGAGGCAGTACGGCATTCAGCCGGCAGGTACTTGGCCGGGCTGTCCGAGGTGCAGGCCCAGTTGATACCGGCGCTGACGATGGTCGGCGTATACAGGAGAACAACGCCAGCAGCCTTTTCCGTGCCGGTCACGGTGACGGCACCATCGGTGCACGCCAGCGAAGCGGTGTTGTTCGTCGCGGTCTCAAAAACGGCAACGCCGCGGCAGGCATTTGCATTGATGTCGTTTTCATTGGCGATGTTTTCACCAATGGTCGCCTTTGCACCGGAAGCCAGCACAGCCATTTCCGAAACGCGTGAACGGATGGTGTAGTCCTGGTAAGCCGGCAGCGCGATGGCAGCCAGGATGGCGATGATCGCCACAACGATCATCAGTTCGATCAGGGTAAAGCCCTGCTGCTTCTTCATGAGTACATCCCCTAGAGGTAGAAATATAGATAGGGCACTGGGCCGTTGCCTGACCGGCGGACCGGGTGAGCGAGGCGGGCGCCCGTGCGGGTGGATCGAAGCAGGTTGCGTGCCAACAGTGCCAGCAATGCTCCCCAGCATTCCCCGGCGCAATGATGTCACCAATCTTCAGGATTGGAACCCCCCTCACAACAATTTGCGACGCATCCTGCAATGTGACCAGCTACGTCACCTTTTGACATCCCCGGTCCGACCCGGCTGCCCAAGCCCGGCGCTCGACAGGACTGCCACCGCCTCCCGGAACCGGCTACCATGCGGCGAGATAGCCCGCCTGGGGATGGTGTGGCTGGGGAGCCCTGTATGTCTGTCAGCCGTAGCGCGATCAAGAAAGAGCCCGTGGCGCGTAGCACCACGGAATTGCAGCCGTTTGTCTGGGAGGGGACCGACAAACGCGGCATCAAGATGAAGGGCGAACAGCCCGCCAAGAACGCCAATCTTCTGCGAGCCGAGCTGCGCCGGCAGGGGATCATGCCCAGCGTGGTCAAGCCCAAGCCCAAGCCACTCTTCGGGTCGGCAGGCTCTCCCGTCGGCGCCAAGGACATCGCGTTCTTCAGCCGCCAGATGGCGATCATGATGAAGTCCGGCGTCCCAATCGTCAGCTCACTGGAGATCATTGGCAGCGGACATAAGAACCCACGGATGCGGAAGCTCGTCGAATCGGTTCGCACGGACATCGAGGGTGGCTCTTCGCTTTACGAGGCGATCAGCCGTCATCCCGTCCAGTTCGACGAGCTCTATCGCAACCTGGTTCGTGCAGGTGAAGGCGCTGGCGTGCTTGAGACCGTCCTGGATACGATTGCCACCTATAAAGAGAACATCGAAGGTCTGAAGGGCAAGATCAAGAAGGCGTTGTTCTACCCCGCCATGATCGTGGCCGTGGCGATCATCGTCAGCGCCATCCTGCTGCTCTTCGTCGTCCCACAGTTCGAAGAGGTTTTCAAGGGCTTCGGCGCTGAGCTGCCTGCATTCACCCAGATGATCGTCGCAGCGTCACGCTTCATGGTGTCGTACTGGTGGGCGATGCTGGGCATAACACTCGGGTCGATTTTCGGCTTCATATTTGCCTACAAGCGTTCGCCCAAGATGCAGCACACGATGGATCGCTGGATCCTCAAAGTTCCGGTCATTGGCCAGATCATGAACAACAGCGCGATCGCCCGCTTCGCCCGCACCACCGCCGTGACCTTCAAGGCCGGCGTGCCGTTGGTCGAGGCGCTGGGCATCGTCGCCGGTGCCACCGGCAACAAGGTCTACGAGGAGAAGGTCCTGCGCATGCGCGACGACGTGTCGGTCGGTTACCCGGTCAACATGGCCATGAAGCAGGTCAACCTTTTCCCGCACATGGTGGTGCAGATGACCGCCATCGGTGAAGAGGCCGGCGCGCTGGACACCATGCTGTTCAAGGTGGCCGAGTACTATGAGCAGGAGGTCAACAATGCCGTGGACGCCCTGAGCAGCCTGCTGGAACCGATGATCATGGTGTTCATTGGTACCATTGTCGGCGGCATGGTGATCGGCATGTACCTGCCCATCTTCAAACTCGGCGCGGTAGTTGGATAACTAATCAATGGCATTTCTCGACCAGCATCCCGGTCTCGGCTACCCCGCCGCGGTCGGACTGGGACTGCTGATCGGCAGTTTCCTCAACGTGGTGATCCTGCGCCTGCCCAAGCGGCTGGAGTGGGAGTGGAAGCGCGATGCGCGCGAGGTGCTGGAAGAGCCGGACATCTACGAGCCGCCACCACCGGGCATCGTGGTCGAGCCCTCGCACTGCCCGCACTGCAAGCACAAGCTGTCCTGGTACGAGAACATCCCGCTGTTCAGCTGGCTGGCCCTGCGCGGCAAGTGCCGGCATTGCCATGCCCCGATCTCGATCCAGTACCCGCTGGTGGAGCTGCTGACCGCCGTGCTGGTGGCCGCCAGCGTCTGGCAGTTCGGGTTCGGCTGGCAGGGCTTCGGCGCGATCGTGCTGAGCTGCTTCCTGGTGGCACTGTCCGGGATCGACCTGCGTACCCAGCTGTTACCGGACCAATTGACCCTGCCCTTGATGTGGCTGGGCCTGATCGCGGCCAGCGACAATCTCTATATGCCGGCCAAGCCTGCCCTGCTGGGTGCGCTGGCGGGCTATCTGTCGCTGTGGTCGGTGTGGTGGCTGTTCAAGCAGATCACCGGCAAGGAAGGCATGGGGCACGGCGATTTCAAGCTGCTGGCGGCCCTGGGCGCCTGGTGCGGGCTCAAGGGCATCCTGCCGATCATCCTGCTGTCGTCCGTGGTGGGCGCGATCATCGGCTCGATCTGGCTGTACTCGCGCGGCCGTGACCGGGCCACGCCGATCCCGTTCGGGCCGTACCTGGCCATTGCCGGCTGGATCGTCTTCATGTGGGGAGAGCCGTTGATCGACGGCTACCTGAGCTACGCCGGCCTGCGTTGAGGGCCGCACGATGAGCCGCTTCGTCATCGGGCTGACCGGCGGCATTGCCGCCGGCAAGAGCGAGGTCAGCCGCCGCTTCGAGGCGCTGGGCATCACCGTTGCCGATGCCGACCTGGCCGCACGCGCGGTGGTGGCTCCGGGCAGCGAGGGGCTGGCGCGGATCGCCGCCCACTTCGGCACCGAGATCCTGCTGGCCGATGGCCAGCTGGACCGTGCCGCCCTGCGGGCCCGCATCTTCGCGTCGGCGCAGGAGCGTCAGGCGCTGGAAGCGATCACCCATCCGGCTATTCGTCAGTTGCTGCGCGAGACCTGCGAGCAGGCCGAGGGACCGTATGCGATCGCGGCGATTCCGCTGCTCACCGAGGCCGGTGGCCGCCAGCAGTACCCGTGGCTGGACCGGATCCTGGTGGTGGACGTGCCGGTGGCCGTGCAGCACGCGCGGCTGATGCAGCGCGATGGCATCGATAGCGCCCTGGCGGACCGCATGATCGCCGCCCAGGCCAGCCGCGAGGCGCGCCTGGCATTGGCCGATGATGTGGTGGTCAATGACGGCCACCCGGACCACCTGCAGGCGCATGTGGAGCGGCTGGATCGGGCGTATCGGGATTTGGCGGCGCGGTAGATCTGGAGGCGCCGACCAACGGTCGTGGAGGAGCCGACCAACGGTCGGCTCTACCGTGTCAGGCGGGGGAGAACGTCAGCGTGGCGATGACGCCGCGCCCGGCGCCTGGCCGCACGTTGACCTGCCAGCCGTAGAGATCACACAGGCGGCTGACGATGGACAGGCCGATACCCCCACCCTGCGAATGACCCGCATGCGTTCCGCGGTAGCCGCGCTGGAACAGCTTGGCCGCATCTTCTTCGCTCAGGCCGGGGCCGCTGTCGATCACTTCGACCGCGTTGTTGCCCACGCGCACGCGCACCGCGCCTTCCTTCGAGTACTTCACGGCATTGCCGATCAGGTTGCCCAACGCGACCGAGAGGGCCGATTCCGGCGCATCGATCACCAGGTCGTGGTTGCCTTCCAGGATCAGCTCCAGCGGCTTGCCGCCGAGCTGGGCACGGTGCGAATCCAGCAGCTGCTCGGAGACGCGGGCGACATTGCTGCTGCCCTGCCCGCGCTCGTTGCGCGAGAGCAGCAGCAGCGCGCCGATCAGATCGGTGCATTGCTGCTCGGCCCGCTGGATGCGCTGCAGGCGCTGCAGCACCTTCGGATCGAGATCCGGGCGGGTCAGCAGCAGCTCGGTGGCGCCACGGATCACGGCCAGCGGCGTGCGCAGCTCGTGACTGACGTCCGCATTGAACTCGCGGTCGCGCTGCACCACTTCGGTCAGCCGCGCGGAATAGTCATCCAGCGCCTGGGCCAGCTGGCCGACCTCATCATCCGGGAAGCGCGGTGCCAGCGGTTCGGGCTCGCTGGTGCCACCGCGGTAGGCGCGCAGGCGGGCGGCCAGATCGGACACCGGCTTCATCACCTTGGAGGCGGACCACCAGCCCAGCACCAGGGACAGGGCGCTGAACACCAGCACCGAAATCCACAGCGCGCGCTTGAGCTGGGCCTCCCCGCGCGTGGCCTCGGTCATGTCGTACGCCAGGAAGAACCAGGCATCGTCAGCTTTGCGGACCGCCAATTTGTAGGCGTAAGGCCTGCCCTCTTCGTCCAGGCCGCTCACGTTGTGGTTGCCGTTTGGCAACGCCGCCCATTCCGCCCGCTCTACCCGTACACGGTCCAGCATTTCGCGCGGATACGCGAAGGCCCGCATCTGCTGCACGGGAAGATCCGGATTACGGGTACGGTCGGAATAGAAGCGCTTGGCGAACTCATCGATGTTGCGGTTCATCACGTCTTCGACGAGCTGGTTCTCCACACGGGCACGCGCCCAGTTGGTGGCGAACGCAAACAGCGTGGTCAGGCAGAAGCCCAACAGCACGAACGAGACGATGATGCGGCTGCGCAGCCGGCGCCGGTATGGCGCGCGGCGACGCCCCCCCCTGCCCGTCACCGGATCAGGCTTCCGGCGCGGCGATGCGGTATCCGATGCCATGACGGGTCTGGATCATCGGAACCTCGAAGGGCTTGTCGACCACGGCGCGCAGGCCATGGATATGCACGCGCAGGGAATCCGAATCGGGCAGCTCCTCGCCCCAGACGCGGGTTTCCAGTTCCTGGCGGGTGACGACGGCCGGGGAGGCCTCCATCAGCGCCTGCAGGATCTTCAGCGCGGTCGGGTTGAGCTGCAGCAGCTTGCCCTGGCGGCGCACTTCCAGCGTGTCCAGGTTGTATTCCAGATCGCCGGTTTCCAGCACGCGGGTCTGCACGCCCTTGCCGCGACGCGACAGGGCGTTCAGACGCACCTCGACTTCCTGCAGCGCGAACGGCTTGATCAGGTAATCATCGGCGCCGGAATCGAAGCCGGCCAGTTTGTTATCCAGGGAATCGCGCGCCGTGAGCATCAGCACCGGCGTCTGCTTGCGCGCCTCGTTGCGGAGCTTGCGACAGACCTCGATCCCATCCATGCCGGGCAGGTTGAGGTCCAGCACGATCGCGTCGAACTCATGGACGACCGCCAGGTGCAGGCCGGTGACGCCATCGGCTGCGAAGTCCACGGTGTGACCGCGGTCTTCGAGGTAATCGCCCAGGTTGGCGGCAATGTCGCTGTTGTCTTCGATGACGAGAATTCGCACTGGGACCTCTGATTCGTGGGGTTCAACGGAAAGAACGGAGCCGCAGGGCAGCAATGGGAACAGGACTGCGCGACCTCAAGCTGACCATACAGCTTCGATTCTTAACATTAGACACCGTCGAATGCTGGCGCAGCGTCAAAACTCAGCGGCCTTCGGTCACTTTGCGTCCCTCACTTCGGAAATCCGAAGATCACGCTTCATCTGCCTGGCGTCGTCCGTCGCCTGGCGGCGCTGAGCCACCGTCATGCAGGTGCGCTGAGGGCGGTTGCTGCCGATCGGACGTTCGCTGCGGCAGACCATGCGGCTGTCTTCCTTGGCGTTGGTCATCAAGGTATTGACCACTTCCTGGTCATTGAAGACCTCTACTTTCTGCGGCGGGGTGAGCTGATCGAAGCGCTCGCGATCGCCCATCTTGGTGCGGATGCGGTCCAAGGCGGCCTGAACGCGGCTCTTGTCGGCCACGCTCAGCTCGCTGTAGTCCTCACTGTGCAGCGCGCGCTCGACCTTGGCCAGCTGTTCGGCAACAGGCGCATCGTCGGCAAGCGCCATCGCGGCCTCATCGGCTTTCGCAGTCGGCTTGGCGTGGGCACCCAGCGAGAGACAGCCAAGCAGCGCGACAGCGATGATTCGATGCATCTTTGACATCTGCGACTTCCTTATCCACATGAATGAATGCCAACTCTACGAGGATGGAACCGGGCCGACAAGTTACCGATGGCAGGGGCTTGGCAGCGCTGCCGGCCGGAAAAAGGCCCGACCAACTGACGCTGGCCGGGCCTGAAGGTGTTTCCCGATTACCGATCCTGCTGAGGAGGGCAGAGCTGCGGTTCGACAGAGCCTACGCCGGGGCCGATTAAACCGATGTTAAGGCCCTGCCCCACCTTGGAAAACCGCATCAACCCTTTGTATTTGCAGGTTTTTTCAAGGAAGCAACATGATCGATGATGCGCCCGGCAAGATCGGCCTGGCAGATCGCCTCGATGCCTTCCAGCCCAGGCGTGGAGTTGACCTCCAACACCAGCGGGCCGCGGCTGGAGCGGATCAGGTCCACACCGGCCACGCCCAGGCCCAGCGCCTTGGCCGAGCGCACCGCCACCAGCTGCTCGGCCCGGCTGGCCTTGGCGGCGCGGGCACTGCCCCCGGCATGCAGATTGGAGCGGAAATCCCCCTCCGGCGCCTGCCGTTGCATCGCCCCGACCACCTGGTCGCCGACCACCAGGCAGCGCAGGTCGGCGCCCTGCGCCTCGCCGATGAACTCCTGCATCAGGAAGTTGGCGTAGAGCCCGCGCAGTGCCTCCACGATGCCGCGCGAGGCGCTGGCCTTCTCGGTCAGGATGACGCCGCGGCCCTGGGTGCCCTCGTTGAGCTTCACCACATGCGGCGGCGGCCCCAGCATCGAGAGCAGATCGACCGTGTCATCGGGGTTGTCGCCGAACACCGTGACCGGCATGTCGATGCCCTTGGAGGCCAGGATCTGGTGGGCGCGCAGCTTGTCGCGGGCGCGCAGGATGGCATCGGAGGGGTTGGGCGTGCGCGCGCCCATCATCTCGAACTGGCGCAGCACGGCCGTCCCGTAGCGGGTGACCGAGGCACCGATGCGCGGGATCACCGCGTCCACCCCGGTGATCGGCCGCCCCTTGTAATGCATGGTGAAGCCATCCGCGGCGATGCGCATGTAACAGCGCAACGGATCGAGGATGCGCACGGTATGGCCCCGCGCACGCGCGGCCTCCACCAGGCGACGCGTGGAGTACAGCTTGCTGTTGCGGGACAGGATGGCGAGTTTCATCGCGGCGCAGGGGACGGGAAAGCGCGAAGCATAGCGTGCGGTGCGTAGGCCGCGATGACGGACCGGCCCGAGGATGCTGCGGCCCGCATCCAGCGGTTGTTCCACAATAATGGGCGCCCACAGAGATGCCCCGGCAACACGGATGACCACGCCTCCCACCCGTCATTGTTTCGCGGCCCTGCTCGCGGTTCTGCTCTCAGCGGGCACGCAGGCCGCGCCTGCCCATTTCACCAGCTACAACGACTTCTACACGTCGTTGGGCGATCCCCTGTTCGAGGGAAAGGGGACCGCACTCGACAAGCCCTGCACGGACGCACCGCGCGCGTGCCTGTGGACCACCTCGATGACGCAGGCCCTGCGGCGCTACGAGGCGACCGACTGGATCGTTCCGGGCACCTTGCAGATGAACCCGGCCGATGGCGCACCCGACATTGCCTTT
>DMZT01000395.1 GCA_003484865.1 Stenotrophomonas sp. | reverse complement strand
CGCAGCGAGATCAGGGTCCAGGGCGCGACTTTCGTTTCGGTGTTCATTGCGGGCATTATGCGAGCCCTTCGATGTGACGTGATCAGCCAGATGTCCGCAACCGATTCCCTGCCGGCGCAGTTGTCCGCGCTGCAGCATGTCCTGGATGCCATGCCGCCGGTGGCGGCCATGCAGATCCGGGTCCACGACTACCGCGATGGCGTCCTGCACATCCACGCTCCGCTGGCGGCCAACGTCAACGACAAGGGCAATGCCTTCGGTGGCAGCCTGGCCTCGGCCCTGACCCTGTCCGGGTGGGCGCTGGTGACCCTGCGCCTGCGCCTGGCCGGGTTTGATGCGGATGTCTACGTCGCCGACAGCCATATCCGCTACCTCGCCCCGGTCTATGGCGATCTGCACGCACAGGCCCAGGCCGATGCGGAAACCGACTGGGACAGCTTCCTGGCCACCTTCGCCCAGCGCGGCAAGGCCCGCATCAGCCTCACCGCCCGCCAGCCGGGCGAGGGCGACAAGGCCGCGGCGGAACTGAGCGGCCGTTTCGTGGCCTTCGCCAGGCGGTAGGATGGGCGCCTTGCCTATTGGGGGAATTCGCATGCGCCGTACGCTTCAGATCCTGCTGATCGCCTTGTTCGCGCTGACCAGCGTGAGCGCACTGGCTGCCGAGCAGAAGACCACCAGGAAGCAGCGCAAGGAACTGGAGGAGACCCAGGTCAAGTACGACGCCACGATGCGCTGGGGCACCGTCGAGGACGCGCTGCCGTACCTGGATCCCGACTATGCCCGTGCCCACCCGATGACCGACCTGGAACTGCGCCGCTTCGAGCAGGTGAAGATCTCCAGCTATCGCGCCGGCGACAACGTGCCGCTGCCCGATGGCCGGGTCGGGCGCAACGCCGAGGTGCGGGTGATCAACAACAACACCCAGTCAGAGCGGACGGTACGGGTCCGGGAGATCTGGCGCTGGGACGCCGAGGGCAAGCGCTGGCTCCAGGCCAACGGCCTGCCGGACCTCTGGCAGGAACGCTGACCCCCGCCCGCACGGGGCTGGACGCCGATTCGCCCGCATGTGCGACAATCGGCGCCCGCTTATCGACCCGTGATCTTAGTGAATTACGAAGAGTTGCTGGCCTTTGCCGGCCGAAACCCGATGTTGTCGATGGCCCTGGTCGGCCTGACCGTGGCCATCATCGTGACCGAAGTCCGCCGCCTGTTCCGCGGCTTCAAGTCGCTCAAGCCGGCCGAACTGACCCAGCTGATGAATGCCGGTGGCGCCATCGTGGTCGATCTGTCTTCGAGCAGCGATTTCGAGAAGGGCCATATCGCGGGCAGCCGCAACGTGCAGCCGGCGCAGTTCGGTCCGGAGCACAAGCTGGTCGCCAAGGCCCAGCAGAGCCCGGTGGTGCTGGTGTGCCGCAGTGGCAATGCCTCCGAGACGGCCGCCAAGGCGCTCAAGAAGGCCGGTTTCACCCAGGTCAACGTGCTCGACGGTGGCATCCCGGCGTGGCAGCAGGCCGAGTTGCCGCTGGTCAAGGGCCGCAACTGATCCCCATCGGATTGCAGCGCACGCCTTGTACGCGGCGCACAGCGCCCCCATCGCAGGGCATGTAACAATCCGTTTTTACAGCATTCATTTTTGGAGCAACAGGAAATGTCCGAAGAGAACACCAACGGCGCTGTCGCGCCGGTCGACGCCGCAACCGGTCCCTCGTTCACCGTCGAGAAGATCTACGTCAAGGACGTTTCGTTCGAATCGCCGAACGCTCCGGCCGTCTTCAATGACGCCGTGCAGCCGGAACTGCAGCTCAACCTGAACCAGCGCGTGCAGCGCCTGGGCGAGAGCGCCTTCGAAGTCGTGCTGGCCGTGACCCTGACCTGCAAGGCCGGCGAGAAGACCGCCTACGTGGCCGAAGTGCAGCAGGCCGGCGTGTTCGGCCTGGTCGGCCTGGACCCGCAGTCGATCGACGTGCTGCTCGGCACCCAGTGCCCGAACATCCTGTTCCCGTACGTGCGTTCGCTGGTGAGCGAGCTGATCCAGGCCGGCGGCTTCCCGCCGTTCTTCCTGCAGCCGATCAACTTCGAAGGCCTGTACGCCGAAACCCTGCGCCAGCGCCAGGAACAGGGCGAAACCTCGCTCGCCGATTCCGAGCCGGCCGGCAACGCCTGATCGGCGCTGCAGTACGGATGAGCAACCACGCAGACAAAATCGCGGTTCTCGGCGCCGGCTCCTGGGGCACCGCCCTGGCGAGCCTGCTCGCGCGGCACGGTCATCCGACCGTGCTGTGGGGGCGCGATGCGGCGATGGTCGAGGCCATCGACCAGCGCCACGAGAACACCCGTTATCTGCCGGGCATTCCGCTGCCCGAGTCGCTGCGCGCGACCACCGATCTGGCTGCTGCCGTCAAGGACGCTGCTTGGATCCTGGTGGTGGTGCCCTCGCACGCCTTCGGTGAAACCGTGCGTGCGCTGGCACCGTTGCGGCCGGCCGATGCCGGCGTGGCCTGGGCGACGAAGGGCTTCGAGCCCGGCTCCGGTCGGTTCCTGCACGAAGTGGCACGTGAGGTCCTCGGGCCGGACGTGCCGCTGGCGGTGGTGACCGGTCCGTCGTTCGCCAAGGAGGTCACCCAGGGTCTGCCGACCGCGATCACCGTGCACGGTGACGCGCCGGACTTCGCCCAGCAGGTGGCCGATGCCATGCACGGTCCGGCGTTCCGCGCCTACACCGGCGATGACATGGTCGGTGCCGAGCTCGGCGGTGCGATGAAGAACGTGCTGGCCGTGGCCACCGGCGTCGCCGATGGCATGCAGCTGGGTCTCAACGCCCGTGCCGGCCTGATCACCCGTGGCCTCAACGAAATGCTGCGGCTGGCCGCGGCGATCGGTGCCAAGCCGGAGACCCTGATGGGGTTGGCCGGGCTGGGCGATCTGGTGCTGACCTGCACCGGCGATCTGTCACGCAACCGTCGCCTGGGCCTGGCCTTGGGCCGTGGCCAGACGTTGACCGATGCGGTCCGTGAGATCGGCCAGGTGGTGGAATCGGTGCAGACCGCTGATGAGGTGATGCGCCAGGCGCGCCGTCACGGCATCGACCTGCCCATCTCCGACCGCGTGCGCGCGGTGCTGCACGGTGAGCAGACGCCGGAAGAAGGATTGCGTGCGCTGTTGGCACGCGAGCAGAAGCCGGAGTATCCGGACACGCTGTTCAAGTGAGGCACGAAAAACCCCGGCAGACGCCGGGGTTTTTTTTGGGTTCTTCTTCCATCCGCGTTGCAGGCATGAAGCGCGCTCTGAGCCCCTTCAGGCGCGGCGGTGGATGGGTCGGGCGCTGGGCCACGCCAGAACGAAACAACCCGGCACGTGGCCGGGTTCTTTCGTGGCGTACCGACGAGGGTGTCGCCATGCCAACCGCAAAAAAACCGCGACGGCCGTGCAGGTAGAGCCGACCGTTGGTCGGCTGCTGTAAAAGTGAAGCCCGGCGTGAGCCGGGCTTCATGGCGCAGGGGAGAGAGACCGCGCCATCCAACAACGTACCGCGGTGTTGCGTATCGCGTATTACCAGGTGAAGCGCGGACCGACGAACCATTCCTTGTCGCCGCCCTTGGCCAGCTTCACTTCGCCGGCCAGGCCCCAGTTCTGGTTGAGCTTGGCCTGGGCGCCGACGCGGCCGTAGAACTCGCCGTCCGGGTTGATGCCGTGCTTCTTGCTGTAATCCTCGTAACCGGCCATCACGTAGCCTTCGAAGTTCGGGGTGAACGCGCTGCGCACGCCGACTTCGGTCGAGTAGCCGTTGAAGTCCAGGCCGTGCTTCGGATCGAACTTCTGGTAGGCAACGCGGGCGACCAGATCGGTGGTCGGGGCGATGCCGTAGTTGTAGCCGACACCGACCTTCCACTGGTCCACATCGTTGCTGCCGCGCTTGGTTTCCTGCGCGTTGTAGTCACCGAAGATGTGGAAGTTCGGCGCCACGGCGACCGAGCCCTTCACCGCCCAACCATCAGCGTCGCCGCCCTTGGCATCGGTGTTCACGTAGCCGCCTTCAACATAGTTGTACGACAGACCGTCGGTTGCCGACGCAGCGAACGGCAGTGCAGCCAGCAGACCCAGAGCAAGCAGGGAAGTCTTCATTTTCGGGGACACCTTTGTATTTTTTGGTTTTGTCCGCCAGCAGAGGGGAGGGGAAATCGCTGCTGGCGACAGGTGTGAATTATCCGTTAGTCACCCCAATTAGCCCTGAATATCAAACTGAGCAGTACATAAATACAAGGGCATTCCAGGGAACTTTGCCGACGCGATCTGCTATGCACGCGCGCACTGCATCGCGACGATGACGGTGCATCGCTGGCGCAGAAAAATGAGAAACGCGCCCGCTATCGGGCGTCTGGGATCAGCGTTCGCCGTCGCGCAGGTAATCGAACAACTCGGCGTCGCCTTTCAGACCGAGCTTCAACATTGCATCGCCTTTCTGGCGGCTGATGGTGCTCACGCTCTTGTGCAGATGGATGGCGATCTCTTTGACCGTCATGCCGCTGCCGAGCAGACGCAGCACTTCCACTTCGCGCGGTGACAGGGGACGGGCTTCGCCTTCCTCGACACTCTCCGTGCCGATTGCGTCAATGCGTTCCTTCAGCGACAGGCTGACGTAGGACATGCCACGCTGCACCGTCTGGATCGCCAGCGGCAGTTCGTCCATCGACGAGGTCTTGTCGACCAGCCCCAGCACGCCGGTAGCGACGACCATGCGCAGGATCGCCAGATTGTTGGACACGCTGAGCATCAGCACCGGCAGCTCGGGAAAACGACGGCGGATCATGGCGATCATCGCGAAGCCATCGGCCTGCGCGCCGCCGGGCATGGAGTAGTCGGTGACCAGGACATCGCACTCGTGGTCGCCCAGTGCGGTCATCAGCTCGGCCACGGTGCTGGCCTCGGCCACCACCTGGCCAACGCCGCTGGATTCGATCACGGCCTTCGTGCCGATCCGTACGACTGGATGGTCATCGGCAATGATAATGCGCAGGGTCATGGACTAGTATTGCCTGTGAGGCAGCCGTCGGGCCGTGCCGGGATGGGAATGTCATTCTACGGAGATCAGGCAGCATGCGTACCCACGTCGTTCGCTGGCTGGTTCTGTTCGTGCTCGCGATGGCGATGGGCATGCAGGCATCCGCTGCTTCGTCGCCTCCCTTGCCCGCCCACCAGAGCGAGTGGCTTGGCAGGCACCCTACCATCATCCTGGGTATGTACGACAGCGGCTGGCCGCCATTCGAGTCCATGCGCGACGGCACGCCGGTCGGCCTCGGCTACGACTATCTCAGCCTGCTGACCCGGCAGTTGGGGGTGCAGGTGCAGGTGCGGATGTATCGCGACTGGACCGACGTCCTGGAGGCGGCATGTCGGGGCGAAGTCGATGTGGTGATGAACATCACCCTCACCGCTGATCGCACGCGCTGCATGGTCTACACCCGCCCCTATGCCCATGCGCCACTGGCGCTGGTGGGCCGCCCCGGCGAAACCCGGGCATCGTCTGATCCTGACCTGCGCGGCCTGCGCGTGGTCACCGAGCGCGAGTTCGTCACCAGCGACGAAGTGCGCGCCCGCTTTCCCGAAGCCCGGCGCGTGACCGCGGCCAGCACCGCCGCCGCATTGGCCATGGTCGGCAGGGGCGAGGCCGATGTCTACATCGGCAACGCTTATGTGGCCACGACCCTGATCGCCGAGCGACGGCTGACCGATGTCAGCCTGCTGCGCCCCAGCGACCTGCCACCGGAGCGGCTGCATTTCGGTGTGCCCAACGCCAAGCAGCCCTTGGCTGAAGCGCTGGACATGGGCCTGGCCGCGCTCGCCGAGCGCGAGCGCGAGCGCCTGGAACGGCGCTGGCTCCCGACGCCGCGATGGTCGGTGCAGTCGCAGGTGATCCTGGGCAACGCGGAGCGGCGTGTCCTGGAAACGCCGCTGCGCCTTGCTTTCGCGCCGAACGCGGCACCGCTGGCCTTCATCGACAGTGCCGACCGGCCCAGCGGTGTCTCGGCCGAGTACCTGCGCCTGCTGCGCACGGTGGGGGCGCAGCTCACGCGGGTGCCGGCGCACGACTGGTTCGATGTGCGCGAGCAGCTGCGCCGTGGCGAGGTCGACGCGATCATGGGCATCCCCAACGATTCGAACTACCTGGGCGACGGTTGGGTGTTCAGCCAGCCCTTCATCACCGTTCCCAACGTCGTGGTGACAGCCAGTGGCAGTGCATCGGTACTGGGCGTGCCCGATCTGGATGGCCGCAGCATCCTGCTGTCCGATCCGGAGCGGTTGCGCGGGTATGTCCTGCAGCAGGCCCCCAATGCGCGCATCGTGCCCGCGCGCAGCGCCGAACTGGCGCTGGCACGGCTGGCCAAGGGAGACGCCGATGCCTACATCGGCAACCTGGCCGTCATCGATCGGATCGTGCGTGATCACTATCCCGCGCAGCTGCAGGTGGCAGCGCCGGCGGGATTCAGCGATCGCCTGTCGTTGGCGGTCAAACGCCAGTACGCGCCGCTGGCCACCACGTTCGACCGCCTGCTGTTGAACATGAGCGCGCGCGAGCACGAAGCGATCCGCAGCGACTGGTTGTCGGCCGAGTACCGCAGCGATCTGGACTGGCGCAGGATCGCGCGCTGGGCGGTGCCGCTGGCCCTGGTGCTGCTGACCGCACTGCTCGTCCATGGGTGGGGCCACTGGCGCCTGCGCCGTGAAGTGGCGATGCGCCGCCGTGCCGAGCAGCGCCTGGCCGACGTCACCGACAACCTGCCGGCGATCGTCTACCAGGGCCGTCGCGAACGGGATGGCCGGCTGTCGCTGCCGTATATCGCCGGTGACACCGAAGCGCTGTTCGGGCTCACCGCGGCCGAGGCGATGGCCGATGAAAGCGCGCTGATGGCGCGCATCGACGAGCGTGATCGCGCCAGTGTGCGCCAGGCCATGGAAAGCGCCGCGCGTGACTTCGCCCCGTTGGACATGGAATTCCGTACCCGCCCAAGTGGCATGCTGCGCTGGGTACGTTCGCGCGCGCTGCCCTACGACGCCGAGGACGGGGTGCTGCTGTGGAGCGGCTATTGGATCGATGTGACCGATGCGCGCGCCCAGGCCGACGCGCTGGCGCTGGCCAAGGCGGCCGCCGAGCGCGCCACCGCCGCCAAATCCGAATTCCTGGCCACGATGAGCCACGAGATCCGCACGCCGATGTCCGGCGTGCTGGGCATGGTGGAGGTGCTCTCGCATACCTCGCTGGATGGCGAGCAGCGCCGCATCATCAGCGTGATCGAGGACTCGGCGCAGATGCTGCGGCAGATCCTCGATGACCTGCTGGACTACTCCAAGATCGAGGCCGGCGCGCTGTCGCTGCAACCGCATCCGGTCGCGCTGCGCGCATTGCTTGGCAATGTGCAGCAGCTGCTTGCCCCACAGGCGGTGGCCAAGGGACTGGACCTGCAGATCCAGATCGACGACGCGCTCGCGGCCATGCACCTGATCGATGGCATGCGCCTGCGGCAGATCGCATTCAACCTGCTCAGCAATGCCATCAAGTTCACGCGTGCCGGCGAGGTCGGCATCGCGCTGGCGGTGCTCGACGCTGAGGCCGACGGCGCGCAGCGGCTGCGCCTGACCGTTCGCGATACAGGCATCGGCATTTCGCCCGAGCAGCGCGAACGGCTGTTCGCGCCGTTCGTACAGGCCGACGCGGCGACCAGCCGCCAGTACGGTGGCACCGGGCTGGGGCTGAGCATCTGCCAGCGCCTGGTGGCGATGATGCATGGCACGCTGACGCTGCACAGCGTGCCCGGTGAGGGCACGCGCGTGGAGGTGCTGCTGACCGTACCGGTGGTGCCGGTGGACGAACCGCCCGGCGCCGCGGAAGAACACACGCAGGCGGTGCCGTTGCCGGCCGCAGTGCAGCAGCGGCGCATCCTGATCGTGGAGGACCATCCCACCAACCAGGCGCTGATGGGGTGGCGCATGCAACAGCTGGGCCTGCCACACGTGCTGGCCGAGAACGGCGAACAGGCACTGGCGCTGCTGGCGCGTACCCGTTTCGACCTGGTCCTTACCGACTGCCGGATGCCGGTCATGGACGGCTATGCCATGACCCGCCGCATCCGCGAGCAGGAGCGCGACCGCGGCAGCGCCCGGCTGCCGGTGATCGCGCTGACCGCCAGCGCGATGGAGGACGATCTGCAGCGCTGCCGCGAGGCCGGCATGGACGATCTGCTGGCCAAGCCGGTCGCACTGGGCGCCTTGCGCCAGGCACTGGTGCAGTGGCTGCCGGACGGGGATAGCCCGCCGTCCGGCGCGGTGCAGGCATCGGGTACGGATGACGCGCCGCCGGACCGGGCCGCGCTCGTGCGCCGGTTTGGTTCGGAGCACGTGGCTGGCGTGCTGATCGAGAGCCTGTGCACGGCCTCGGCCGAGGATCTGGTGAAGCTGCAGGCAGCCCTGGATGCGCAGGCCGGGCCCGCGCTGGTGAATGTGCTGCACCGGCTGGTGGGGGCCGTGGCAACGCTGGGGGCCGATGCGCTGGCGCTACAGGCGCGCAGCCTGATGGAACGCGTCGACGACGAAGGCGTGGCAGCGCACGCCGAGGCGGTCAGCGCATTCGATGCGGCGTTGCGCGCTTATCTGGTGCAGCTGCAGGCGTCCTGACCGGCGCCCTGCCGATCATCGCTGCTGCTGCAGGTATTCGATCACCTGCCGCCGGCGCTCCGGGTCGGCGGTGGTGTTGACCATGCGGGTGCCCGGCACCACGTGGGTCGGCGAGCGCAGGAACGCATCCAGGGTCTGCTCGTTCCAGGTCAGCCCGGCCTCGCGCATGGCGGTGGAGTACGGGTAGCCGGTGACACTGCCGGCGCGCCGGCCGATCACCCCGTGCAGGTTCGGGCCGAAGCGGTGCACACCCCCGGGGCTGGCCGTGTGGCAGCCGGCGCAGATCGCGAACGCGCGCTGCAGATCCTGCTGATGGGCCTGCTCCGGCGTTTGCGGGGTGCGCGAACACGCTGCCAGCAGCAGGCAGGCCAGTAACGCCAATGTCGATCGGAAAGCAGGGGCCATGGCGCAACGGTCAGGTCCAACAGGACGCTCAGGATAGCGAGCGCGGTGGCGCCTGCCGCATCCGATGACCTGCGACCGGTGGTCGCAGGCCGGGCCGGTCACATCCCCGAGTAGTTCGGGCCGCCGCCGCCCTGCGGGGTCACCCAGACGATGTTCTGGGTCGGATCCTTGATGTCGCAGGTCTTGCAGTGCACGCAGTTCTGCGCATTGATCTGCAACTGCTCATGACCATCGCTGCCGACGAACTCGTACACGCCCGCCGGGCAGTAACGCGCTTCCGGCCCGGCGTATTCGCTCAGGTTGATCCGCACCGGCACGCTGGCGTCCTTGAGCGTCAGGTGGCTGGGCTGGTCTTCGGCGTGGTTGGTGCTGCTCAGGAACACCGAGCTGAGCCGATCAAAGGTGAGCACGCCATCGGGCTTGGGATAAGTGATCTTCGCGTGCTTCGACGCCGGCTCCAGGCACGCGTGGTCCGGCGTGCTGTGGCGCAGCGTCCACGGCGGGTTGCGGATGCCCAGCTTGGGCAGCAGCCACTGCTCGATGCCGGTCATCAGCGTGGCCACGGTCTGGCCCTTCTTGAACCACTGTTTGAAGTTCTTGGCCTGCTGCAGCTCGGCATGCAGCCAGCTGCTCTCGAACGCCTGCGGATAGGCGCTCAACTCGTCGTGCTGGCGATCAGCGGCGAGCGCATCGAAGGCCGCATCGGCGGCGAGCATGCCGGTCTTGATCGCGGCGTGGCTGCCCTTGATCCGGCTGACGTTGAGGTAGCCGGCCTCGCAGCCGACCAGCGCGCCACCGGGGAACACCGTCTTGGGCAGCGACATCAGGCCGCCGGCGGTGATCGCGCGCGCGCCGTAGCCGATGCGCTTGCCCCCTTCCAGGTGCTTGCGGATGTCCGGGTGCGTCTTGAAGCGCTGGAACTCTTCGAACGGGCTCAGCCACGGATTCCTGTAGTCCAGGCCGACCACATAGCCGATCGACACCTTGCCACCCTCGGCGTGGTACAGGAACGCGCCACCGTAGGTGTCGTTGTCCAGCGGCCAGCCGGCGGCGTGCACCACCAGGCCCGGTTCGTGCTTGGCCGGATCGATCTGCCACAGTTCCTTGATGCCGATGCCGTAGGCCTGCGGATCCTTGCCGGCATCGAGCTGGAAGCGGGCGATCAGCTGGCGGCCGAGATGGCCGCGCGAGCCTTCGGCGAAGATCGTGTACTTGGCGTGCAGCGCCATGCCGCGCTCGAACGCCGGGCCGGGCTGACCGTTCTTCTCGATGCCCATGTCGCCGGTGGCCACGCCGATCACCGCGCCGTCGTCGCTGTACAGCACTTCCGCCGCCGGGAAGCCGGGGAAGATCGCCACCTCCAGCGCTTCGGCCTGCTGCGCCAGCCAGCGGGTGACCTCGCCCAGGCTGACGATGTAGTTGCCTTCGTTGTGGAAGCACTCCGGCAGCAACGCGTTGGGCGTGCTGCGCGACCCCGTTTCATTGAGGAACAGGAATTCGTCGCGGGTGACCTTCTGCTTCAGCGGTGCGCCGCGCTCGGCCCAGTCCGGGAACAGTTCGGTCAACGCGCGTGGGTCCATCACCGCGCCGGACAGGATGTGCGCGCCGGGTTCGGAGCCCTTCTCCAGGATGCAGACCGACAGCTCGCGGCCAGCCTCGATGGCGCGCTGGCGCAGCCGGATCGCCGTGGCCAGGCCAGCAGGGCCGCCACCGACGATCACCACATCGAATTCCATCACTTCACGCGGGGGCAGGACGTTGATTTCTTCGCTCATGGGGCTGCGTAACTCTTGGGTAGTGCCGCGGGTTGAACGGCGGCGGTTGCCTGGGAATCGCGCGTGTCACACCACGGCGAAACGGTGGATCAGTGCGCCAGAGTACCGGCACGGCGCATGTAAGCCTAGATCGCCGACGATGAGAGCGGTGTCGGCGCGTGCTGGATACCGGGATGCTGCGGCGCAGCAACCGCGCTGCGGCGCCGTCCCTTGGCCGCTTCCTGCACAACGACCACAATGGGGGCCTGTTCCACCGCCACCTGCCGGGATGCCATGTCACTCAATCCGTTCGATCTGTTCGATATCCGTTCGCTGCTGAGCGAGGAGGAGCGCGCGGTGCAGGCGACAGTGGCGCGCTTCACTGATACCCGGGTGCTGCCGATCATCGGTGATGCATTTGATGAAGGCCGCTTTCCGGACGAACTGATCCCCGAGATCGCTGCACTGGGTCTGCTCGGCTCCAGCCTGCCCGAGCAGTACGGCGGCGGCGGACTGAACGCAGTGAGTTACGGCTTGATCTGCCAGGAACTGGAGCGTGGCGATTCGGGCCTGCGCAGTTTCGTCTCGGTGCAGAGCTCGCTGTGCATGTACCCGATCTACGCCTACGGCAGCGAAGAACAGCGCCTGCGCTGGTTGCCGGACATGGCCACCGGCAAGGTGATCGGTTGCTTCGGCCTGACCGAGGCGCATGGCGGCTCCGATCCGGCGGCGATGAAGACCCGCGCGGTGCGCGATGGCAGTGACTGGCTGATCAACGGCAGCAAGATGTGGATCACCAGCGGGCCGGTGGCGGACATCGCCATCGTCTGGGCACACACCGAAGACGGCATCCAGGGCTTCGTGCTCGAGAAGGGCATGGCCGGCTACAGCACGCAGGAGATCAAGCACAAGATGAGCCTGCGTGCCTCGCTCACCGGCGCGCTGTTCTTCGACAATGTGCGCGTGCCCGACCGTAACCGCCTGCCCAACGTGCAGGGCCTCAAAGGCCCGCTGGGCTGTTTGAACCAGGCGCGTTATGGCATCAGCTGGGGCCCGATCGGTGCCGCGGTGGCCTGCCTGGATGAAGCGCTGGCTTACACCAAGCAGCGCGTGCTGTTTGGCCGGCCGGTAGCGGCCACGCAGAGTGCGCAGATCAAGCTGGCCGACATGGCGCGGCGGATCACCACCGCGCAGCTGCTGGCCTTGCAGCTGGGGCGCCTGAAGGACGCCGGGCAGCTGCAGCCGCAGCAGGTGAGCCTGGCCAAGTGGAACAACTGCCGCATGGCCATCGACATCGCGCGCGAGTGCCGCGACCTGCTCGGTGGCGCGGGCATCACCACCGAGCATGTGGCGATCCGGCATGCACTCAATCTGGAATCGGTGATCACCTACGAGGGCACCGAGACCGTGCACCAGCTGGTGATCGGGCGCGAGCTGACCGGGATCAATGCGTTCTGAGGTCACCTGACCAACGGTCAGGTGCTACACCAACGGTCAGGTGCTACGCGGCCGGCAGGTGCCTGTGTCACCGGTAGGTGCCGACCGTTGGTCGGCACGGCATCTTATTCCCCGCCGGCAAACCCGTTCTGGCGCCACGCCTCGTACATCACCACCGCGACAGTGTTGGACAGGTTGAGGCTGCGGTTGCCCGGTTGCATCGGCAGGCGCAGGCGGCGGCCGTGGGGCAGGCTGTCGAGCAGGTCCTGGGGCAGGCCGCGGGTTTCCGGGCCGAACAGGAAGGCATCGCCATCTTCAAAGTGCTGGGTGTCGTAACGCACGCTGCCGCGGGTACTCAGCGCGAACAGGCGCTTGGGCGCAATCACCTGCAGGGCGGTCTCAAGATCTGGATGGACCTGCAGTCGGGCGTATTCGTGATAGTCCAGGCCGGCGCGCTTGAGCTGCTTGTCGCTCAGGTCGAAACCGAGCGGCTCGATCAGGTGTAGCCGCGCGCCGGTGTTGGCGCAGAGGCGGATCACATTGCCGGTGTTCGGCGGGATTTCGGGTTGGAACAGAACGACATGGAACGTGGGCGTGGCAGTCATCGGCGAAGTGTACGCCGTGGCTGCGGGGGACCGCAGCTACGGCTTACTGGCGGATCAGGGTCGAGGCGGCGGCAGCGGCGGTTTCCAGGGCCAGGGCCTGCAGATCGGCAGCCGACGGACGCACCTGCAGGGTCGGCAGGTTGATGATCACTTCGTTGGCGACGGCGGTGGCGGCAGCGGTGAAGGTGGCGACGTAGCCGCGGTCACGGGTCTGCTCGGCAGCCAGGGCCTGGCGCTGTTCGGCGGTCGGGCGCACTTCAACGGCGGCCAGCGTGGTGACGCGGCGGTTGGCGGCCAGTTCGGCGCGGTAATCGGCGATCAGGCCGGCAGTCGGGCGCACTTCCACGACGGCCAGGGTCGGGATGCTGCTGGTGCGCTCAACCTCGGCCTGGGCGATCTGGTCGGCCGACGGGCGGACCTGCACGGTGTCCAGGGTGACGATGGCGGGAGCGGCCTGCACCGACGAAGCAAATGCGGAGCCGGCGGCGAGGGCGATGGCGATGGCGAGCGTCTTGGTGTTCATGGCGAGGTCCTGTTTAGTGTTGGTGAGCAGTGGTGTGGTAGTAAGGTAGTACACCGATTCGGGGCTTGCAAGAACAATTTGATCTTTCTTGTTTTTGTTCAGCGTCCAGTCAGTTTCGGTTTGATCCCTGTTTCCTTCGCCCAGTACAACGCAGGACGCGTGCCAACTTTTCAACGTTGATTTCAAAGGATTAGATCGGAAGA
>DMZT01000343.1:7130-11918 GCA_003484865.1 Stenotrophomonas sp. | reverse complement strand
GCCTCGATGTTGAGCTTGAAGTCCTTGTCCAGGCCGTGCTCGCGCAGGAAGCCGACCACGGTGGCGCTGTCGAAATCGTACTGGTGGTTCATCGGCTCCATCGGCTTGGGCTCGATCAGGAAGTTGCCCTTGAAGCCGATGCTGCGCCCGTGGTCGCGGGCCAGGGTGAGGAAGCGCGCCATGTTGTCCTTCTCGCGCTTCATGTCGGTGTTGTACAGGCACGCATAGCCCTCGCGACCGCCCCAGAACACGTAGTTCTCACCGCCGAGGGCCACGGTGGCCTCCAGCGCGGCCTTGACCTGCACCGCGGCGCGGGCGACCACGGCGAAGTCGGGGTTGGTCGAGGCACCGTTCATGTAGCGCGGGTGCGAGAACAGGTTGGCGGTGCCCCACAGCAGCTTGACCCCGGTGGCCTTCTGGCGCTCGCCGGCAATGCCGACCATGTGCTGCAGGTTGGCCTCGTACTCGGCGATGTCGTCGGCGTCCGGCGCGAGGTCGATGTCGTGGAAGCAGTAGTACGGCACGCCCAGCTTGGTGATGAACTCGAACGCGGCATCGGCCTTGGCTTCGGCACGCGCCAGCGGCGTGTTGCCGGCATCCCACGGATACACCCGGGTGCCCGGGCCGAACGGATCGTGGCCGGTCGCGCAGAAACTGTGCCAGTACGCCACCGCAAAGCGCAGGTGCTCGGCCATGGTCTTGCCGCCCACGCGCTTGTCCGCATCGTAGACCTTGTAGGCCAGCGGATTGTCCGAGTCGCGCCCCTCGAACGGGATGCGGCCGATGCCGGGGAAGTATTCCTTTGCGCCGATGTAAACGGAGGTGCTCATTGCTCGGATCCTTGCGGTGGTGACGGGGCGGTACGCAGCAGCGGACCGACCTCGGAAAGATGGTGGAGGAAACGCCGGTACTGTTCTGCGTAGCGCGGCACAGTGCGGGGATCCGGCGTGGCCGACAGCGCGTCATCGAAGCGCACATGCGCATCGACTGTCGCCGCCAGGTCCGGCTCGCCGCCCTGCCCGCGCTGCGCGGCCCACAGCGCCTGCAGGGCCGCGCCGAATGCCGCGCCTTCGGCCTGGGTGGGCACCTTGACCGGCAGATCGAAAACGTCGGCGATCAATTGCCGCCACGCGGCACTGTTGCTGCCGCCGCCGGTGAGCAGCACGGTGTCGAACGACAGGCCGGCACGGGTGAAGGCGTCATAGCCATTGCGCAGGCTGTACGTGGCGCCTTCCATCGCGGCCCGATAGAAGTGCGCCGGGGTGGTGTTGTGCAGGTCCATGCCATGCAGGCAGGCACGCGCGTTGGGCAGGTCCGGGGTCCGCTCGCCGTTGAAATACGGCAGCATCACCAGGCCGCCGGCGCCCGGATCGGTCTGCGCCATCAGCGCCTCGCCACCACCGCGCGGGATGTTGAACAGCGTGGCCATGCGCTCGGTGGCGACCGTGCAGTTCATCGTGCAGATCAGCGGCAGCCAGCCGCCACTGGACGAGCAGAACGCAGCCCAGCGGCCGTCGTCGTCCACCACCGGGTGATCGGCATACGCGAACAGCGTGCCGGACGTCCCCAGGCTCATGGTCAACCGCCCCGCGGCCACGTTGCCGGTGCCCAGCGCGGCCATCATGTTATCGCCGCCGCCGGTGGAGACCTGCACCTCAGCCGGCAGGTCCAGCAGCGCGGCGATCCGCGGTGCCAGGGTAAAGGTGGATTCGAGCGGCACCAGCGGCGGCAGCAGCGCGGCCAGATCGCGCTGCGGGTCGATCGCCTGCAGCAGCTCGCGTGACCAGCAGCGGTTGCGCACGTCCAGCCAGCCGGTGCCGGATGCATCGCCGTACTCGGCGTAGCGCTGCCCGGTCAGCCAGAAGTTGATGTAGTCATGCGGCAGCAGGATGCCGTCCAGTTCTGCATACGCCTGCGCGCGATGGCGGCGCGTCCACGGCAGTTTGGAAGCGGTATAGCCGGCGAGGATGGGATTGCCGGTCAGTGCGATGCAGGCGGCGGCGCCTCCCACCGCCGCCATGATCGGCTCGCATTCGGCGGCAGTGCTGGTGTCGCACCAGAGTTTCACCGGTGCGATCACCTCCCCGCGCGCGTTGATCGGCACGAAACCGTGCTGCTGGCCGGAGACGCCGATCGCACGGATGCGGCCGCGCAGTGCCGGGCCCAGTTCGGCGAAGCAGGCAACGATGCCGTCGACCCACCACTGCGCCTCCTGCTCCCGGGTGCCGTCGTCGTGGCTGACCAGCTGCATCGGCCGGGCCACTGTGGCGACCACCTCGCCGAGCGACGGGTCATAGGCCAGCAGCTTGACGCTCTGCGTCCCGACATCCAGCCCTACGTACAGACTCATTGCTTCACCAGTTGATTGCCGCGCAGGCCGATGCGCTGCTGGCCGCCGGCGCGCAGCGCCACGGTCAGCGTGCTGTCGCCATGCACGAGTTGATAGGTGCCCCCGCGCTCACTGCGCAGCAGGGCCGAGCGCAGTCGACCATCGCGCCAGTGCAGGTCGACGCCAGCCGCATTGCGTACACGCAGGCCGCGCACCTGGCCGTCAGGCCAGGCCGACGGCAACGCCGGCAACAGGAAGATCGACCCGCCCCAGCTCTGCAGCAGCATCTCGGTGATGCCGGCGGTGCCGCCGAAGTTGCCGTCGATCTGGAACGGTGGATGCGCGTCGAACAGGTTCGGATAGGTGCGCTCGGGCGAGAGCAGCATCTTCAGGATCTGCAGCGCGTGCTCACCATCGCCCAGCCGTGCCCACAGGTTCAGGCGCCAGCCGATGCCCCAGCCGGTGGCTTCATCGCCACGGATCTGCAGCGAGCGCTTGGCCGCCGCCGCCAATGCGGGGGTATCGCGGAGGTTGATCTGGCTGGAGGGATGCAGCGCGTACAGATGCGAGACGTGCCGGTGGTGCATTTCCGGCGCCTCCATGTCCCAATCCTGCTGCCATTCCTGCAGTTGACCGGCCTTGCCGATCCGGTCCGGTGGCAGTTGCGCGCGCAGCGTCTTCAACTGCGCGGCAAACGCAGTATCAACGCCGAGCGCTTCGCTGATCTGGATGCACTGCGCGAACAGATCGCGCAGCAGTTGTGAGTCCATCGCCGGCCCGGCGCACACCGCCGCACCGAACGGGTGTTGGTTCTCCGGCGAGATCGAGGGGTTGGTGACCATCGCGCCGGTGCTCGGGTCGCGCTGCAGCGTGGCCACGAAAAACTCGGCCGCGCCCTTGAACAGCGGATGGATGCGGCGCAGATAGGCCCGATCGCGGCCATAGTCCCAGCGGTCCCACAGCTGCTGCAGCAGCCAGACACCGCCCATCGGCCACAGGCTCCACTGCGCGCCGTCGATCGGCCCGGCCTGCCGCCACAGATCAGTGTTGTTGTGCACCACCCAACCCGGCGCATCGTAGATCCGCCGTGCGGTGACCGCGCCGGTACGGGCCAGATCGAACAGCATGTCTTCCAGCGGCTGCACGCATTCGTGCAGCGCATTGGCCTCGCTGGGCCAGTAGTTCATCTCGGTGTTGATGTTGATCGTGTACTTGCTCTCCCACGGCGGGGCCATGAGGTCGTTCCACACGCCCTGCAGGTTGGCCGGCTGCGAGCCGGGCCGCGAACTGCAGATCAACAGGTAGCGCCCGTACTGGTGATACAGGGCCGCCAGCGCCGGATCGTTGCCGCTGGCAAAGGCCTGCACGCGTTGATCGGTGGGCAGCTGCGCGGCCGGCGTGCTGCCCAGATCGATCGACACGCGACGGAACAGCGCCTGGTGCGCGGCCAGATGGCGCGCCAGCAGCGCCGGATACGCGTGGGCATCGGCCTGCGCCTGATGCGCTGCGGTGAGCGCCTGCGGATCGCCACTGACATCATCGAAGCGGCGGAAACTGGTGGCGGCCGTCAACACCAGCACCAGCTCGTCGGCTCCTTCCACGTGCAGGCGATCACGTGCTACCCGCAGCGTGCCGCCGCGCAGACGCGGCTGCACCCGCAGTGCAAAGCGGAGCTTGCCCTCGATACCCGCGAAGCCCGCGTTGCGGCCCTGGAACAACAGCCCTGCCTCATCCACCTGCACGTCGCCTGCCTGCGGGCTGTCCACCCCCAGCCGCAGCGAAATCCGCCCCGGCAGGTCGGCACTGAGCCGCACCACAATGCACTGGTCCGGTTCGGACACGAACACCTCGCGGCGGTGCCAGGCGCCGCCGCTGCGGAATTCGGTGGTCGCCACGGCCGTGTCCAGATCCAGCGACCGGCGATACCCGTCGATATGATCGGCACGGTCGAAATCCAGCAGCAGATCGGCCAGCGGCTGGTACGGCATCTGCTTGGCCGGCCGCGACAGCAGCTTGGCGTCGGCCAGTGCTTCGGCCTCGGCGTAGCGCCCGGCGAAGATCAGCGCGCGCACCTCCGGCAGCGCCGTCAGCGCGTCCGGGCTGGTCGCATCGTAAGGACCACCGGCATACAAGGTGTCTTCGTTGAGGCCGATCCGCTCATGCGCGACCCCGCCCCAGATCATCGCGCCCAACCGGCCGTTGCCGGTCGGCAGGGCCTGCACCCACTCAGTGGCCGGCGCACGGTACCAGAGCTGCAGGGCGTCCCCCGGCGCCGCGGCGGCCTCGCTCCGCCCTGCAGCCGCTGGCACCGCACCAGCCTGCGACGACCACCCGGTGGCGGACAGGGTCAGCCCCGCCCCAAGTGCCTTGAACAGCCCGCGACGGCTCAGCTCCACGGCAATCCCCTGCGCTGCATTGGCCTGCCTGTGCTGCCTGCTGCCACGTCAACGCCCTCCAAG
>DMZT01000343.1:0-6971 GCA_003484865.1 Stenotrophomonas sp. | reverse complement strand
ACGTCAACGCCCTCCAAGGCGAAATGTCCACCGGTAGTCATCGTCATCCTAGGCGATCAGCGCGCGGCTGCCATCTTGCGCTGCGGCACGATCACCGCCTTGCCGTCATAGCGCACGGTCTGGTCGATGGCCGGGGCCAGCGCACCGGCATCGGCACGCGGTCCTTCCACGAAGCGGACCTGGATCGTGCGCTGCGCCTGCATGCCTTTCCACTGGCCTTCGCGCTTGCCGATGCGCAGTTCACGCGTGGCCTCGTTCCACTGCAGCGGGATGCGGCTGAACTGCCCCTTCTCATAGCCATAGCTGCGGCCGTCGTCCTCGTACAGCGAGAACGCACCGTCCGCGCCGGTGTAGACCACCACGGTCAGCGGCGCATCCGGCTGTTCGTCCACGTACTGCTGGACCGGCCCGGTCGGAAGGATCGCGCCGGCACGCACGTACAGCGGAATGCGTTCCAGCGGCGCGGCGGCATCGATGGTCTGGCCGCCCTGCAGGCGCTGGCCGGTGTAGTAATCCAGCCAGGTGGTACCGGCCGGCAGGTAGACCTTGCGCGCGGTGGCGCCAAAGGTGGTGACCGGGGCAACCAGCAACGACGGCCCGAACAGATACTGGTCGTTGATGTCACGGACCGCCGGATCGGACGGGAAGTCCATCGGCAGGCCGCGCATGATGCTGCCGTCGTGGTGCCAGGTGTCGGCGGCCAGGGTGTAGATGTAGGGCAGCAGCGTGTAACGCAGGCGGCTGTAATACACCATGCTGTCGTAGTACGGCGTGCCTTCCGGCGCGATGTTCCAGATCTCGCGGAACGGGTACTGGCCGTGCGAGCGGAACAGCGGCACGAACGCACCGAACTGGAACCAGCGGGTGTTGAGTTCACGCCACTCCGGCAGGTGCGCCGGATCTTCCTCCGAATAGCGCTTCTCGGTGGAGAAGCCGCCGATGTCGAACGTCCAGTTGGGCAGACCGGACATGGCGGTGTTCACACCGGCCGATATCTGTTCGAGCATGTCATCCCAGCGCGACACGATGTCGCCACTCCACACCGCCACCGCGTTGCGCTGGGTGCCGGCATAGCCCTTGCGCGAGAGGATGAAGACACGCTGGCCATCGGCTGCGCGATCCCCTTCATACACCCCCTGGGTGTGCGGCAGCGGATAGGAATTGAAGAACTCGGTGGATGGGCCGAGTGCGGTCGGTGTGGTACGTGCCTTGCGCTCACCGATATCCAGGTTGGAATGCACGTCCGGCTCGTCCGCGTCCATCCACCAGGCATCGAAGCCCTTGCTGTTCAACTTCTCGTTGATCTGGCGCCAGTAGATCTGCTGCGCCTTGGCCGCGTAGGGATCGTAGAACGAGTTCTTGTAGCCCTTGCCGATCCAGTCCAGCTCGCCCACCTCGACGTTGCGCTGGTACATGAAGCCGGCTGCGTCCAGTTCCTTGTAGTTGGCCGTGGTCGGGTAGAACTTCGGCCACACCGAAATCATGACCTTTGCATGCTGGTCGTGGATGTGCTTGACCATGCCGTCCGGATCGGGGAAGTGCGTGGTATCGAAGTCATGCGAGCCCCAGGCATCTTCGGGCCAGTACGACCAGTCCAGCACGATGTTGTCGATCGGCAGCTTGCGGCGGCGGTACTCGTCCAGCACGCCGAGCAGCTCGTCCTGGCTCTTGTAACGTTCGCGGCTCTGCCAGAAACCGTAGGCCCACTTGGGCAGCATCACGGCCTTGCCGGTGAGCTCGCGGTAGCCGGCGATCACCTCATCGGCATTGCCGCCGGCAACCACGTAGTAGTCCACCATCTGCCCCGCTTCGGACCACAGCGAGAGATCGGCGGCTTCGGCCTGGGGCAGCGGATCACGGTGCAGCAGCGCGATGTAGCTGGGGTCGATCAGGTCCCACTCGACCTTGATCTGGTGGCGGGTGCCGGGCGTCAGCTCCAGCGCGAACTCGTGATGCCACGGGTTCCAGTTCTGGCGCCAGCGGTCGATCACCAGCTTGCCGTCCACATACAGCTTGATGTATTCGCTGCCGTACAGCGAGAAGGTGTGACGGCCGGCGGTCTTGGCCTCGATAGCGCCTTCCCACACCACCTGCGAGCGCCCACCTTCGGCCCCGTTCTTGCCCTTGGCCGGGAACGCAGTGAGATCCTTGATGTACTGGTAGTTCACCTCGGGCTCGCGGCGCTCGACGCGGGTCTTGCCATCGACGATGTAGCGGGCGGTCAATGCGCCGGCCTTGCCCTTGGCATCGAACACCTGCAGCGAGGCCTGCAGCGGCTGCAGCCCGCGCGGGTCGCCAAGCCGGGTGATCGCGTTGTTGTCCCAGAGCAGACCGTAATTGCGGCTGGAGACGATGAAGGGCACGGCCATGTCGATGTTGCCCTGGAGCAATTCGACATCGCGCCCCTTCTGGTTCATCCAGCCCTGCTGATGCTGTCCGAACCCGTAGATCGCCTCATCGCCGGGCGACTCGAAGCGCTGGCGCACGCTGTAGTACGCCTTGCCCTCCACGGTGAGCGGGCTGAAGCTGCGGCCGCCGGCGCGCTCGGCCAGCAGCGGCTTGCCCTGGGCGTCACGGAAGCTGACATGGCCATCGGCTTCGGAGATCTCCGCGCTGATGCCGGCCGCGACCAGGCGCACGTTGCCACTGCCCTGCTCCACCGTGAAGCGTGGTTTGCCCTGCACGGGGACGCGCATCAGGCTCGGCGTGCGCGTGAAGTCGCCGTCGGGGTCGGCGCTGACCCGCACGATGTTGTCGTCCACCAGCTCCAGCCGGACCTGGGCCGCGCCGGCCTGGGCCGGCACCACCACCACACCGTTGTCCAGCACGCGGTGGCTCTGGGCCATCGCCGGTGACGCCAGCAATGCCAGCAGCGGCACGCTCAGTACGCTCATGTAACGCATTCAGTGCTCCCTTCTCATTCGTTGCGCGGGTGCGGACACCCCCGGTTCAATACGTCGCCAGCGTGACCTTGAGCAGCTGCGGCGCAGTCGTGAAATTCAAGCCGTAGTCGGTCTGGTCGCCATTCCAGTTGCGCTGGAACTGCCACTGGCCGTCCTTGTAGAAGCCTTCTTCGACGCGATCGATCACCATGTTCGCGGTGGACTCACCGGCCGGGTGCAGAGTGACCCGTGCGTGCTGGGCGGTGATCAGGAATTCGTCCGGGCCGAGTTCGGCGATCAGCGCGCTGCCGATCGGCTCGGGGTTGCCCGGCGGCTGGCCCTGGAACCAGAACTGCGGTACGCCGTAGGTGACCGTGGCGCGCCAACGCGCATTGAGCGGCACGTCCTGCACGGCCTGGCCGGCTTCCTCGGCAACGCCATGCAGCTTGCCTTCGGCCGAGGCCTTGGCGAACTGGCGCATGCCCAGGCTGACCAGCTGGAAGCCGGTGGCGAACGGCGCCAGCGTTGCCTCATCGACCTTCTTCGCGCCCAGCGGGTAGTTGCTGTAATGGCTGAAGTCGATACCGAACGTGGACCAGCCAATACCGTCATGGCCCAGCGTCGGAAACAGGTAGCGCGCATACGGCGGTGCGTTGCCGGTCTCGGCGACGAACAGTGCATTGTCCGGCCGCGCGTAGCGCTCCAGCACCGTGGTGTACATGCGGTACTCGGGCATGTAGATGTCCGGCGCCAGGAAATCGATGTGCGGGCCCGCGGCCTTCCACACATCGAGCACGTTGTCGGTCGGGCCACCACTGGCGTACTGGCCCGGCTGCCCGGGATTGAATGGCCCGCGCAGCGCGCCGTTGACGTACATCGGCAGCGGATACACCGCCTTGCCCGCCTCGGTGACCTGGTCGATGAAGCGCCCGATCGACCAGGCGTGGAAGAACTCGTCCGCGTCGGCACCGAACACCTGTGCCCAGGTGCCCGGTGACTTGCCGAGTTTCTGCAGCAGTTCGGCCGGCACCGGGCCGTCGAACAGCTTCTGCGCCATCGGCGAGAAGTCGCGGACGCTGCCATAGGTACCCGGTTCGTTCTCCGGCTGCACCATGATCACCGTGCGCTGCGGGTCCGCCGCTTTGAGGTGCTGCATGAAGGCGACGAACGCCTTGCGGTCCGCCTCCAGCGTGGCCGGCGCATGCGGCGACAGCGAGCCGATGCTGCGCCCGTCGCGGGTCACCACCCGCGGGAAGCGGGTGTTGTCGGTCTTCACCCAGCGCGGCGCGTAGGCCGGGCCATTGTTCTTCCAGGTGGCGAACCACAGCAGCACCAGCCGGACGTCATGCTCGCGCGCTTGCTGGAGCAGCGTATCGACGAAGGAAAAATCAAACGTGCCCTCCTCCGGCTCGATCTGCTCCCAGGCGATCGGCACCTGCACCGTGTTGGCGCCGATGATCTTTACCGCCGGCCACACCGCATCCAGCGCAGCCGCGTAGTTGCTGGAGTTGTTGACCTGCGCGCCCAGCACCAGGAACGGCTCACCGTCCACCAGCAGCGCGTGCTTGCCGTCCTTGCTGGTGAACTGCGGGATCGGCGCCTGCCTGGCGTCATCGTTCGTCGCCGGCTTGCCTGCCGCGGAAGGCTGTGCAGCCGTGGCGCCATCGGCCGGTGCCGGTGTCGGTGCCTGCTCACAGGCGGCAAGCAGGCACAGCAAGGCGGCCGGCAGCAGCAGGCGGCGTGGGAACAGCGGAAGCGGGTATGTGGTCGGAGACATGCACGGGGTCCTTGTGGTCACCAGGTATCGCTGCGGAACGGCGAAGCCGGCAGCTGTTGCGAATTGATCAGGTTGGCGTCGGCCGGGTTCTCGCGCCAGGCATAGCGCACCGCGACCGGCGTGGCGACCGCCTCGCTGTGGACGATCACGCGATCACCGTCGATCCGCGCCTGTGCCGAGTGGAAGCGGCGGTCGGCACCGGCCACGCTGAAGCCTTGTACCTGGGTGCCACCGTCACGTACGGCCAGCGCGCTGCCCATCGGGTCGAAGGTGATGACGGCCTGGCCGTGATCGAAGCGGACAGCGCGCTGCACCGGGCCGCTGTACGCCAGCGTTTCGCCATACGCCGCGTGCCGGGCGGCCAGCGCCAACCGGGCGCCGACATCGCGCTTGTTGCGCGGATGGATATCCGTCGCATTGCCCAGGTCGATGCTCACCACCTGCGCGGTGTGCGGCAGCGACAACGCCGCCGACTGCGACTCGCGCAGCAACGCCCACGGGCTCTGGTCACCGTGATCGGCGCCCGCGCCGAAGCTGGCCAACTGCACCCAGACGAACGGCAGCGCCGGTGCGTTCCAGTCCTGACGCCACTGCTGGATCAAGGCCTTGAACTGATCGCGGTAAGCCAACGCCCCGGTGTCGGTCGCATTGCTCTCGCCCTGGTACCAGATCACCCCCGTGATCGGGAATGGCGGCAGCGGGTGGATCATGCGGTTGTACAGCAGCGTCGGGGTCTGGTTCTTGTCATCGTCCAGCGCGACCGTGACCGCAGCGGGGCGGAACCGCCAGCGCTGCAGTGGCACCTGGCTGCCGTCGGCCAGGCGTACGAACAACTCGGCCGCCTCACCGTGGATACCGCCACCACCGCCCAGGTCTTCGACCCGCACCGCGACCACGTTGCGGCCGGCATGCAGCTGGCCGGCCGCCAGCGGATACACCCGCGGCGTGTTCCAGGCCATCGTGGTCGCACCGACGTGCACGCCATTGACGAAGGTGCGGTCGGAATCATCGATCCGCCCGACCCCTAGGCTGCCGGACTGCGCTGCCTGCGCGGCGCTCAGGGTGAACTCGGCACGGTACCAGCCGATGCCGTCCATGCCGGCATAACCGCCGGTTTCCCACAGACCGGGGAGCGTGGCGTCCTCCCAGTCCTTGTCGTCGAACTGCACCGCCGACCACTGCGGCTGCTCATCGAACGTAGTCCAGTGGGCAAGCCGCTGCCGTACCTGCGCCAGCGTGCGGGCATCGCGCTCACGCTGCGCCTGCATGCGCGTGGCCAGCGTGGCCGCGTCGATGCCCTGGAGCGCCGCAGGCATCCACGCTTCGATGGAGCTGCCGCCCCAGGTGCTGTCGATGATGCCGATCGGCACCCCTGTGTGCTGCCGCAGCTCGCGCGCGAAGTAGTAGGCGACCGCAGAGAAGCTGCCCGCGTTGGCGGGGGTTGCCGGCAGCCAGTGGCCACCGGCCAGCGCCGTCTCCGGCTGCCCGGACCAGGATTTGGGAATCTTGAAATGACGCAGCTGCGCGTCGCTCGCAGCGGCGACGGCCGCCGCCGCGTCCTGCGTATCGTGCAGCGGCCATTCCATGTTGGACTGGCCGCTGGCCAGCCAGACGTCGCCGAACAGGACATCGCGCACCTGCAGCGCGCGCCCGTCGCCCGTGATCTCCAGCTGGAATGGGCCACCGGCCGCGTGCGGCGGCAGCACGACCTTCCAGGCGCCATCCGTGCCGACCGTGGTACTGGCACGCTGGCCGTCGATGCCGACCTGCAGGCGTGCGCCGGGCGTGGCCGTGCCCCACACCGGCAGCGGCTGGTCACGCTGCAGCACCATGCCGTCGGCAAACATCCGTGGCAGGACCGGCTCGGCCTGCACGGCTGCGGAGAACATCGACAGCGATACCGCCAGCGTACACGCTCGTTTCATTGTGGATCTCCATAGACGATGCCGCGTCCGCCGGTAGCGAAGTAGACGCGCCCATGCAGGCGCGGATCCCCGGTGACGCGTTGAATCTGACCGAACTGGTGCGCGGCGTCATCGATGCGCAGCCACCGGGCACCACCGTCATCGGAACGGAAGAGCCCCTGGACGCCCTCGACGGTGCCCGCAACAAACACGCTGGCAACGTCACGACCCGGGGCACCCCTGCCGACGCCGAGGCTGTGAACCGCATCCACCCCCGCCACGCGCTGCAGATCACCAGCGCGCCAGCGCAGCAGCCCCTGCGAACCGGCACCGACATACACCAGCCCGCTCTGCTGTGGATCGGCGCGCAGCTCGGCCGTCAGCGCCGGGGCCGGCGCCAGGCGCACG
>DMZT01000342.1 GCA_003484865.1 Stenotrophomonas sp. | reverse complement strand
GGTCGCCGAGCTGGGCCTGTCGGCCTGGTTGAGCCCGCGCAACCAGCTGGAGCTGGGCTACAACGGCACCTTCGGTGACGACGCCCGCGACCGCAGCGTCACCGCGCGCTGGTCCGTGCAGTTCTGATCCAGCGGTACTGGTAAACGGGAAAAGGCGGCCATTGGCCGCCTTTTTCTTGCCTGCGGCCGTGAGGTCGCGATCGCCACTTGCGCCGTGATCATCCAGCGTGGGAGGGTCAGACAGGCGGGGGCCGTCCGTGCCACTCTGCATTCACAAGGAAGTGTCGATGAACGTTACCGAAGGCTTCGATCGCAAGCACGCCACGCATTACCACCGGTTGCTTGTCCTGCTGGCGTTCGCGTCCGGCCTCATGCTGGTGGCTGGATTCTTCGAGCAGTCGCCCAGCGCGCTGCCCAAAGAAGCGCGCATCCTCCTCGCAGCACTCTCCCTGCTGACGGCCACCGCCAGCTACCTGGTGATCAAACAGATCCAGTACGCCTTTCCGTTTGTCGGCATATCGTCCATCGCCTTTGCCGCCTCGCTCTGGGCGTTCGGTGCGCCAACGGCCCTCGTCCTGCTGCTGGCCATACCGGCTGCCCTCCTTTCGCTGGTCTCCCTTGTCCTCAAGGGCAGGGCCGATGGGATCGACCACCGGGAGTAAGCGGCCACGCTCGACGCCGCGCGGCCGGTCTCGCAGAATTGTCGCCTGTCGTTTGTCGGAACAGCCCCATGAAAACCAAACAGGACATCGTCGAAAACTGGCTGCCGCGTTACACCGGCGTGCCGTTGGAGCAGTTTGGCCAGCACATCCTGCTGACCAACTTCGGTGGCTACCTGCACACCTTTTCCCAGCTGACCGGTGCCCCCATCCAAGGCGCGGACCGGCCGATGGCCAGCGTCACCAGCGACGACATCACCCTGATCAACTTCGGCATGGGCAGCCCGAACGCGGCCATCATCATGGACCTGCTGTCGGCGGTGATGCCCAAGGCGGTGCTGTTCCTGGGCAAGTGCGGTGGGCTCAAGCGCAAGAACCAGCTGGGGGACCTGATCCTGCCGATCGCCGCGATCCGCGGCGAGGGCACCTCCAGCGACTACCTGCCGCCGGAAGTCCCGGCCCTGCCGGCTTTTGCCCTGCAGCGCGCGGTCTCGACCATGGTCCGCGACCTCGGCCACGACTACTGGACCGGCACCGTCTACACCACCAACCGCCGGGTCTGGGAGCACGACGAGGCCTTCAAGGAAAAGCTGCGGGTGATGCGCTGCATGGCCATCGACATGGAGACGGCGACCCTGTTCGCGGCCGGTTTTGCGAACCACATCCCGATCGGGGCCTTGCTGTTGGTGTCCGACCAGCCGATGATTCCCGACGGCGTGAAGACCGAGGTCTCCGACGCCAAGGTCAGCTCACAGTTCGTCGAGAACCATATCCAGATCGGTATCGAGGCGCTTAAGCTGATACGGCGCAACGGCAAGTCGGTCCGCCACCTGCGTTTTGACGAGTAACGGCAATGGAACGGATGGACGTCTTGGGGCGTGCCATCCACAGGGGTAGTGAATGGACGTGGCGGCACAAGTAGTGGAGTTCTGGCGCGACGCCGGACCGCAGCAGTGGTTCGCGCGCGATGACGCGTTCGATGCGCGGTTTCGCCAGCAATTCCAGGAAGAACATTTTGCCGCCGCCCGCCGCGCGCGCGAGCATTGGTTGAGCAGCGCAGAAGGCGCGCTGGCGCTGATGATCCTGCTCGACCAGTTCCCGCGCAATTGCTTCCGCGATACGGCGCACGCCTACGCCACCGATGGCCTGGCGCGGCATTACGCCATGCGTGCGGTGGAGGAGGGCCTGGATCTGCAACTGGTGCCCAAACTGCGGGCCTTCATCTACCTCCCGTTCGAGCACTCCGAGGATCCGCAGGACCAGGAGCGTTCGGTGGCGATGTTCGATGCGCTGGGCGACAAGGAATACCTGCAGTTCGCCGAACTGCATCGCGACATCATCCGCCGCTTCGGGCGCTTCCCGCACCGCAATGCGGTGCTGGGGAGGATGCCGACGCCGGAAGAGCTGGATTATCTGGCCGAGGGTGGGTTTGCGGGTTGACCGGTGGAAGGACGCCACCGGCGCCACGAACAAAAAAACGCCGGCAATGCCGGCGTTTTTCTTACCCGCAACGTGCTGAAGATCAGTACTTCGGCACGCCGTTGTCCACCTCGTTCGACCAGGCGTCGATACCGCCGGTGATGTTGGACACCTTGGTGAAGCCCAGGGCACGGAACTGCTCGGCGGCCTGCGCGCTGCGGCCACCGTGGTGGCACAGGAAGGCCAGCGCGGTGTCCTTGGGCAGGGCTTCCAGGCGGGCGCGGTTGTCACCGTCGAAGGTTTCGAACGGGGCGTTGATCGCCGCGATCGCACGCTCGTCGGCCGGACGCACGTCGACCACGGTGATGCTGCCGGCGCGGAGCTGGTCATCAGCGTCGCGCACGCTCAGTTCCTGAACGGCCTTGGGCGCGTTCGGGTTGTCGATCGCCAGGCCCTTGCCGCGGATGTCGTCCACCCAGTCGATGGTGATGCCTTCGGCGCGGCGGGCGCTGGCCAGATCGAACTGCACGCGCAGGCCGTTGGACTCGGCGGCGATCGCGTTGTCGTCGTGCGGGGCGAGCTGGAAGTTCGGCTGGAAGCGCGCGTCGATGCCCAGCTGCAGCGAGGCACCCGGGGAATCGGCCAGCGCGCCACGCAGCATTTCCACGGCGGCCGGGGTCACGGTGATGCGCGGCGGGGTGCGGTCGGGGGCGGCAAGGCC
>DMZT01000124.1 GCA_003484865.1 Stenotrophomonas sp. | reverse complement strand
CGCCGCCGAGCAGGCGCAGCGGCTTGCCTGGCAGCCGCGAAGCGGCATAACGGGCGGGAATGGCAACGACGAACTCGGCGGAAGCGCTCATGGGGGATGACCTGTACGAAAGGAATGCAGTCAGGGACGCAGTGTGCCGCAACCGGCACCGGGCCCGTCAACGCTTGCCGAGTTTCTCGACGCGGTCCAGCAGGCTGATCCAGAACGCCGCCGGCAACTCGGCCGACAGCGGCACGGCGAAGTGCCATTCGGTCGCGAACGCCTTGCACTTGACCGCGTCCTTCTCGGTCATCAGCACCGGCAGTTCGCTGCCGAAGCGCAGATCCGCTGGCTGGTAGGCATGGTGATCAGCGAAGGCATGCGGCACCACGCCGATGCGATGCGCGCGCAGCATGTCGAAGAAGCGCTGCGGATTGGCGATACCGGCCACCGCATGCACGCGCTGGCCCTGGAAATGCGAGAGGCGCCGCGCGCGGCCGCCCTGCAGCGGCTGTGCGCTGTCGATGCGCAGCTGCATTGGCCATTCGCCGAAGCCGCAGGCGGTCTGCGCTTCGGTGCCATCGCTGGCCTGGCCCATGTTGACCACGCGGAAATCGCAGTCGCGCGCACGGCTGGCTGGCTCGCGCAGCGGCCCGGCGGGAATCAGTCGGCCGTTGCCGTAACGACGCTGGGCGTCGACGACTTCAATTTCGATGTCGCGCGCCAGCCGGTAGTGCTGCAGGCCGTCGTCGCAGACGATGATGTCGCAGCCCGCCTCGACCAGCGCCTTGCCGGCCGCGACACGGTCCGCATCCACCCGCACCGGCACGCCGGTTTTCCAGGCGATCAGCACCGGCTCGTCGCCGCCGACGGCGGTATCGGTGCTGGCCAGCACCCAGCGCGGGGTGCCCGCTTCCTCGCGCCCATAGCCACGGCTGGCGACCCCCGGCTTCCAGCCGGCGTCGCGCAGACGGTTGACCAGGGCGATCGTCAGCGGGGTCTTGCCGGTGCCACCGGCGGTGACGTTGCCGACCACCACCACCGGCACCGGCAGTGAATGCCGTTTCAGCCAGCGACGGCGATACGCCATCCGGCGCAGCGCGATCGCCGCGCCGTACAGCGGTGACGCCAGGCGTGCCAGGAACGGAATGGCGCTGCCGTCGTACCAGTACGACGGCGTGTGGGTGCCCTTGCCTGCCATCAAGGCTGCCTTTCGCGGAACTGCATCTTGTGCAGGTGCTCGTACAGGCCACCCAGCGCCAGCAGTTCGTTGTGCGTGCCGCGCTCGACGATGCGGCCATGGTCCATCACCAGCACCTGATCGGCATGTTCGATGGTGGACAGACGGTGCGCGATCACCAGTGTGGTGCGCTCGGGCATCAGGCGCTGCAACGCATCCTGCACCAGGCGCTCGGACTCGTTGTCGAGCGCAGCGGTCGCTTCATCCAGGATCAGGATCGGCGCATCGCGCAGGATCGCGCGGGCGATCGCCAGACGCTGACGCTGGCCGCCGGAGAGCAGCGCACCGTTCTCGCCGACCGGCGTCTGCAGTTGCTGCGGCATGCGCGCGATGAACTCCCACGCATTGGCCGCTTCGGCCGCGGCGCGGATCTGCTCTTCGGTCGCATCCATGCCGTAGGCGATGTTGGCGCCCACGGTGTCATCGAACAGCATGACCTTCTGCCCGACCATGGCCACCTGGCGACGCAGGTCAGCCAGCGGGTAATCGTCCAGCGCCACCCCATCCAGCGTGATGCGGCCGCCGCTGGGTTCGTAGAAGCGCGGCACCAGGCGGATCAGGCTGGTTTTGCCGCTGCCGGAGCGGCCGACAATCGCCGTCACCGTGCCCGGCCTGGCCACGAAACTGATGTCGTCCAGCGCGATGCCGGTGTCTTCGCGATAACGCAGCATCACGTGCTCGAACGCAAGCTCGCCCCGTGCGCGGCCGATCCGCTGGATCCCTTCGTCGCGCTCGACCGGCATATCGAGAATCCCGAACAGGCGCTCGGCCGCGGCCACACCGCGCGAGATCGAGGTCTGCACACTGGTCAGGCGACGCAGTGACGGAATGATCGCCATCATCGAGGTCATCAGGCCCATGAACTGGCCTGCGTTGAGCTTGCCGGCCAGCGCCTCGCGGGTGGACACCCATACGATCACCGCCAGCGCCAGGGCCGCGAGGAACTGCACCGTGCTGGAGGCCAGCGCGCGCGTGGTTTCGACCTTCATGTTCAGGCCGAGCATGCGGTTGGCAAGCCTGGAATAGCGCGAAATCTCGTGCGCCTGGGTGCCATGCACCTTCACTTCCTGCTGCGCGGCCAGGGACTGTTCGGCGGTCTGCGCCATGCCGCCCATGCCGTCCTGGATGCCACGGCTGATCCGGCGGTAGCGCTTGCCCACGATCGAGACGATCACGCCGATCAGCGGCACCACCACCAGCATCGCCATCGTGACCTTGACGCTCATCTGCAGCATCACCACCAGCATGGCGATGATGGTGAGCGTATCGGCCACCAGGGTCTTGAGCGCATCGGCGCTGGCCTGGGTGACCTGCTCGGTATCGAAGTTCAGGCGGCTGACCATCACCGGCGTGGCCTCGGCATCGAAATGCGAGGACGGCAGATGCAGGTACTTTTCCAGCACCTGCTCACGCAGGTCGCGCACCACGCTGCGCCCGGTGCGGGCCAGCGCGTAATCGCTGACCAGGGTGGCCAGGCTGCGCATCATGAACAACCCGAGGATGGTCAACGGCAGGATCACCGCCATCCGCGGCTCCGGGTTGACGAAGCCCCGGTTGACCAGCGGCTCCATGAGCTTGGTGAAGCTGTAACCGGCCAGGGCCTCGACCACCATCGCGACCACGGCGGCAACCATGAACACCCAATAGGCACCGGTATACCCGAGCAGGCGCTTGTAGATCGGCCAGACGGGGGAATGTTTCTTGCTCATGGACGCACCTCCGGCGCGGTAGCGATGGCGATGCGGCGGAAGCCCAGCTGGCCCAGAGCATCCTGGGCCGTGACGACAGCCTGGTAAGGGGTGCGCGCGTCGGCGCGCAACAGCACGGTCTGTTCCCGATCGCTGCCGGCGACGGCGGCAATGGTCTGCTTGACCGACTCGACGTCGGTGCGCAGCACTTCCTGGTCGTTGATGAAGTAACGCCCTTCGGCATTGACCAGCACGCTCAGCGAGCGCGGCGGCTCGGTGGTGTCCTGTTGGCTGGCGGTCGGCAACTGCAGCTGCAGCGTCGAACGCGCGTCGAAGGTGGTGGTGACCACGAAGAAGATGATCAGAACGAGGATCACATCGATCAGGGGAACCAGATCGATCTGCGGCTCGTCCTGGATCCGGTCATTGCGGATGCGCATCCGTCAGCCCTTGACCGTGACCGGTGCGGCGCCGGCCGAACCAGCGGTGGCACGCGGCGCGTTGTTCATCACGCCCGGGCGACCGTCGAGTGCATCCAGCAGCGCCGACGCCTCCTGTTCCATCTCGATCACGTAACCGGCGATGCGGCCCTTGAAATAGCGATGGAACATCAGCGCAGGGATCGCCACGATCATGCCGGTGGCGGTGCAGACCAGCGCCTTGCCGATACCGCCGGCCAGCTGGTTCACATCGCCCACGCCGTGGTCGAGAATGCCCATGAACATCTGGATCATGCCGACCACCGTGCCGAGCAGGCCCAGCAGCGGGCCCGCCGAGGCGATCGTGCCCAGTGCGTTCAGGAACCGCTCCATGCGGTGAACCAGATGCCGGCCGGCATCTTCGATGCGCTCGCGGATCTGGTCGCGCGGGCGGTTGCGCGCTTCCAGCGCGGTCGCCAGCAGCGCGCCCAGCGGCGAGTTGCCGCGCAGCGACTGGATGTGGCTCGGGTCGAGCTTGCCGCGTGCGGCCCAGTTGCGCACTTCCTGGCCCAGCCCGGGGGGCAGGACTTCATTGCGCCGCAGGGTCCAGAAACGCTCCAGGACGATTGCCAAAGCCAGTACGCCCAACAGCAGCAGCGGCAGCATCGGCCAGCCACCGGCCTTGACCAGTTCCCACACGTTTCAATCCCCCGGCCCAGCGGCCGCCTGTTTGATCGCCGATAGGATAGCAGCCGGCCGGCTCCGCTCCGCGGCATCCCACCAACGCCGCTCGAAAACCCGTTGTTCACGCACCTGCAGGCCTCCACGCCCGAGCCAGATGCGAACCGCGCCGCTCTCGGACGTGTTGAGCACTTCGGCGCCCACCGCCTGCCAGCGCTCCACCACCTCGGCACGCGGATGCCCAAACCGGTTGCGGTGACCGGTCGAGACGATCGCCAGCCGCGGCGCGACGGCCGCCACCCAGGCCGGCGTGGACGAACTGGCACTGCCATGGTGCGGCACCACGACCGCCTGGGCCGCCAGCAGCGCGCCTGCGTGCCGGAGCAGCAGGGCCTCGCTGCGCTTCTCGATGTCCCCGGCCAGCAGGATGGCCCCCTGGTTGGTTTCCAGCCGCAGCACGCAGCTGCTGTCGTTGGTCGACTGCGGTTCGTCGCGCGGCGGATGCAGCACCCGGAACGTCACGCCGTCCCACTGCCAGGATTGCCCGGCATGGCAGGTCGATGCGCGGCCACGCAGGACGCCGGGCGGCGCCTGCAGCATCGCGCCGGGAAAGCTGCGACGCACCCCGCGCAGGCCACCGGTGTGGTCGCGATGGTCGTGGCTGATCATGATCCGGTCCAGCCGACCCTGCCCCAGCGCACGCAGGGTCGGCACGACGATCCGCTCGCCGGCATCGAATCCCTCCTCGGCCCCCGGCCCGGTGTCGTACAGCAGCGTGTGCCGACGCGTGCGTACTGCCACCGCCAGGCCCTGCCCCACGTCCATCACCAGCAGTTCCACCTCGCCCTCAGCCGGCACGTGCCGCGCCGGCCACAACAGCGGCAGGCACAGCAGCAGTGCGGGGACCCGGCCACCGCTGCCACGCGGCAGCAGCAGCCAGAACACGCCGAACACGGCCGAGATCAGCGCCCAGCGGTTGGACTGCGGCAGCCACCACAGCGACAGCTCGCTGCGCGCGGCATACCCGAACAGCCACCAGCTGGCCTCGAAGCACCACGCCGCCAGCTGCCACGGCCAGCGCCCCGCCCCGTCGATCAGCGCTTCCAGGGCGGTGCCGAGCAGCGCCAGCGGCACCACCACCATCGTCCACCAGGGAATCGCCGCCAGGTTCACCAGCGGTCCCGCACGCGAGGCCTGCCCGAACAACGCCACGGTCAACGGCAGCAGCGCCACGGTTGCCACACCCTGCGCACTCAGGAACCCCCGCAACCCGCCCTCCTCGCGCCCGGGCAGGCACCAGATCAGCCACAGCACGCCGGCAAAGCTCAGCCAGAAACCGGGCGCAAGGACGGCGAGCGGGTCGAACAGCAGCATCGCCAGCGCCGCCAGGGAGAGCGACTGCGCCACGGTTGCCCGCCGCCGGCTGCAGCGCGCAGTGGCCACCACCGCGATCATCAGCACGGTCCGCACCGTCGGCAGCGCGAAACCGGCGGATGCGGCATACAGCGCCGCGCCTGCGACGGCCGCCGCCGCGGCCCCCATCGGACGCGGTACGTACAGGCCGAGCAT